>CBDUON010000071.1:0-11152 GCA_965368835.1 uncultured Eudoraea sp.
TAAGTGACCAACTTAAAAGCAAAGAGATCTCCCGTATCAATAATTTTGCTCACGTCAACTATACCACCAAGAAACCTATACTAGGGAAACTACTTTGTATCAACGGCGCAGGCATTCAATACAGTTGGCTACGAGAAAACCTTAAAGTGGCGTCTTACGAGGAAATGAATACCCTGGCCGAATCGGTAGCAGTAGGATCTGATGGAGTTTTACTTCTACCTTTTGGAAATGGGGCAGAGCGTATGTTGAACAATAAAAATAATGGGAGTCAGATCTTACATCTAGATCTTAATCTGCACACCAAAGCGCATTTGTGCAGGGCTGCCCTGGAAGGTATCGCCTTTGCTTTTGTCTATGGAATGGAGATCCTAAAAGCAGAGGGGGTTCAGCCAAAAGTTATACGAGCTGGGAATGACAATTTATTTCAATCTGATGTCTTCGCTAACACCATTTGCACCTTAATAGGCTACCCTATAGAATTATACAACACCACCGGGGCCGTTGGGGCCGCCAGAGCCTGTACATTACAAGACGGTGATTTTAATTCCTTTGGAGAGACGCTTTTGAAGAATGATCATGTACATACTTTTTTTCCTCTGAAGGATCCAAAACCATATCAAAAAGCATTTCAACATTGGAAAGAAAAAATAGATAAAGATTTATAAATCAATATTATGGCAGTATTAGGAACTAAAGAATATTACAAAGGAATAGGCGACATAGCTTTTGAAGGAAAAGGATCAGACAATCCTCTTGCTTTTAAATATTACAATCCGGAACAGCTTGTTGCCGGTAAGTCCATGAGAGAACACTTTAAGTTTGCCGTTGCCTACTGGCACTCCTTCTGTGGGCAAGGTTCAGATCCCTTTGGAGCAGGAACCCAAAAATTTCCCTGGGACCTTCCTTCCGATCCTATAGAGGCCGCCAAGGCAAAAGCCGATGCTGCCTTCGAATTCATCACTAAAATGGGATTTGAATACTTCTGTTTTCATGATTTTGATCTTATTCAGGAAGCAAGTTCTCTGGGCGAATCTGAAGTCAGACTTGCTAAAATAGTAGCCTATATTAAAGAAAAACAAAAAGATTCTGGTGTTAAACTTCTGTGGGGTACTGCCAACTGTTTTTCGAATCCACGTTATATGAATGGTGCTGCCACAAATCCAGACTTTAGTGTAGTTGCCAGAGCCGGAGCACAGGTGAAGCTCGCCTTAGATGCTACAATAGAACTAAAGGGCGAGAATTATGTCTTCTGGGGAGGCAGAGAAGGCTATATGTCGCTCTTAAATACCGATATAAAACGTGAATTAGACCATATGGGGCAATTCCTGGGAATGGCAAGAGACTATGCGAGGAAACAAGGGTTTAAAGGCAACTTTTTTATTGAACCCAAGCCTATGGAGCCAATGAAACATCAATACGACTTTGATGCGGCTACGGTAGTAGGATTTTTACATCAATACGATCTTCAGGACGATTTTAAATTAAATTTGGAATTTAATCATGCTACCCTGGCCAACCATACCATGCAACATGAAATGGCCGTAGCTGCTTCCCATAATATGCTGGGGAGCCTGGATGCCAACAGAGGCGACTACCAGAATGGGTGGGACACAGATCAGTTCCCTAACAATCTTTACGAAGTAACGGAGGCCATGCTGGTATTTCTAAAAGCAGGCGGATTACAGGGTGGAGGAATTAATTTCGATGCCAAAATTCGCAGAAACTCAACGGACTTTGAAGATCTCTTTCATGCGCATATTGGAGGAGCTGATACGTTTGCCAGAGCACTTTTGACAGCAGATAAGATCCTTTCCAATTCTCGGTATTCACAATTTCTAAAAGATCGGTATGCCTCTTTTGATACCGGCAAAGGAAAAGACTTCGAAAATGGCAAGTTAAATTTAGAGGACCTCTTTAAACAATCTCTTACTACAAATGAATTTCCCCCACAAAGCGGAAAACAGGAAATGCTGGAAAATATTATCAACCAGTATATCTAGAACATTGCAAGAGATGAGAAAGCCCGTCCTGCACCTAGTGTTAGACGGGTTTAATATTTTTTATTTCGCAAAGTAGATATATATGCCTACCACAATAATCACGATGATAGCTCCAAACTGCTTTACGTACTTAAAGGGTGTAATTTCTACCTGCTTGGTGTATTCCTGCACATAAGGCGTTGCCCTTGGCTTTAATTTACCGATCAGAAGCATTATAGCAATATTTGCGAGAAATAATATAGCCATCACATGTAAATAATGTGGATAGGCATCTGCTTGTACCATCGCTAATTCTGAAGCATCTGTTATTCCGGAAGCTTTTGCTTTTTCCAGGGCCGAATTCACAAACTTAGGTTGTAACCAGAACTGACTAATAATATAGAGCACAGATCCTGAGATGATCCCAATTTTTGCAGCAATAGCCGGCACTCTTTTAGTAGTATATCCAATAACAATGATCGTTAATATCGGAATACTATAGATTCCGTTTATTTCCTGTAAATAGTTAAACAAACTACCCGCATTGGCGATCATAGGGGCAATAAACATAGCGGCTAGGGCCAAACAAACTCCAAATATTTTCCCATACCTCACTACCGTCTTTTCCGGAGCTTCCTTGTTGATATGCTGTTTGTAAATATCAATCCCGAATAAGGTTACCGAGCTATTGAGTACGCTATTGAAGGAACTCAGGATAGCACCAAAGAGTACAGCCGCAAAAAATCCAATGAGTGGTTTAGGCAATACGGCACGCACAAGTTCGGGATATGCAAGATCACTGGAAGCCAGGCCACCATCAAAATAATGATAAGCGATCATCCCCGGTAACACTAAAATTAACGGGCCTAAGATCTTTAGAAATGAAGCCAGCAGTAAACCTTTCTGTCCTTCCGCTAAATTCTTGGCTGCCAAAGCCCGTTGAATGATCTGTTGGTTGGTACCCCAATAAAAAAGCTGTACCAACATCATTCCTGTAAATATGGTGGAGAAAGGCACCTCTTGCCCCGGCTCTCCTGTTGAGTCGAATCGTTCCGGATTTGTTGCCATCAATGTTTCCAGTCCTCCAAAAACACTCCCATCTCCAATGGCCATCAATCCAAAGACAGGGATAAGAATTCCTCCTACTATAAGTCCGATGGCATTAATACTATCAGAAACAGCTACCGCCTTTAACCCTCCGAAAACAGCATAAATTGACCCTATGATCCCGATTCCCCAGATACATATTACCAAAGCCGAATTATCTGAAACATCAAGAAGTTCCGGTACATTAAACATCCCACTAATTGCGACAGATCCCGAATACAGTATAACAGGAAGTAGTACTACTACATAACCGGTTAGAAAAAGTGCAGAGGTAATGGTCTTTGTAGTAACATCGAACCGTTTCGCTAAAAATTGTGGGACCGTTGTTAGTCCCCCCTTAAGATATCGCGGTAAAAGAAAAACAGCGGTAACCACAATGGCTATTGCCGCTAATGTTTCCCAGGCCATTACAGATAAGCCATCCTTATATGCACTTCCGTTAAGACCTACTATTTGTTCAGTAGAAAGATTTGTCAACAAGAGTGATCCTGCAATCACTCCGGCGGTAAGGCTCCTTCCTCCCAGAAAATAGCCATCCGATGAGGTTTCATCGGTAGTCCTTGTTGCAAAATATGAAATAATGGCTACCATGGCGGTAAAGCCAACAAAGGATAAAATTCCTATCATGGTACAGCTTAGTTAGTTCGTTAGTATTGCTAAATATATTGGATTATTTGCAAACTACTCCCGGTAAGCTATAATATTCAATTTTTAATGCAATAATTTAGATTGTTTAACAAAAACATTAGCAGCGCTTATTTCCATCTTCCTCACAGATTAAGTATCTTGTTGCCCTCTAAAAAAAGTATTTTAAAAAGGAAATTAGGGCAATACTGAGTGCTTGAAATGCAGTTCTTCAGATACTAAGAAAAACCATAAATAACAGACCACTACCTAATAGGAACATTTTAAATGTCTCCATATTTTTGATTGAAAATAGCTAGTAAAGATCATGACAGGAAGTAAAAAAATCATTTTAGCCATACTCTGTGTAACCATAGGAATCGCCCTTAGTTGCACTTCAAAAAAAGATGACAAGGTTGAAGTAGCAAATGAGGCTCCAACCCTTTTTTCGCTTTTACCCTCTGCCCAAACAGGCATACACTTTATTAACAGCGTTCAAAACCAAAAGAATTTCAACATTTTTAAGTACCGGAATTTCTACAATGGCGGAGGTGTAGCAATTGGGGACATAAACAATGATGGCCTTGCAGATATATACCTTACCGGCAACATGGTAAGTAATAAACTCTATCTCAATAAAGGGAATTTAACCTTTGAAGATATTTCTGCCACGGCAGGAGTTGAAGGTAATAAACCCTGGTCTACCGGAGTGGTCTTTGTAGATATCAATCAGGATGGATTGCTAGATATCTATGTAAGCAATGCCGGAAACATGGAGGGGAATAACCATGACAATGATCTTTATATCAATAATGGAGATCTAACTTTTACAGAAAAGGCAGCAGAATACAATCTTGCAAAGACAGGATTCTCTACACACGCCTCATTTTTTGATTACGACAAAGATGGTGACCTGGATGCATACATCTTAAACAACAGCAATATCCCTGTAAGCAGTTTAGGGTATGCCGGGCAGCGAGATGTACGGGCCCAGGATTGGGAAGGCGTTCCGGATATCTTTAAAGGAGTAGGCGATATGCTTCTCCGAAATGATAATGGAAAATTTGTAGACGTAAGCGAAGAGGCCGGCATATATGGAAGTCTTATTGGTTTTGGTCTCGGTATAATGATCACAGATATAAATAAGGATCTCTATCCGGATATTTACGTTTCCAATGATTTTTATGAGCGAGACTACCTATACATTAATAATCAGGATGGAACGTTTACTGAAGATATAAAGGGATGGACATCCCATCTTTCTCTCTCGGCCATGGGTATCGATATGGCAGATATAAATAATGATGGCCATGCTGAGATTTTTATCACAGATATGCTGCCCGAAGCAGATGAACGTGTAAAATCGGTCATGGAATTTGATGGATACGACGTGTTTAGCTTAAAACAGGATAAAGATTTCTACCAGCAATACATCCAAAATACTTTACAGCTCAATAATGGGAACGGTTCCTTTTCGGAGATCGCTTATTACAGTGGAGTAGATGCCACCGACTGGAGTTGGGCCGGACTCATATTCGACATGGACAATGACGGTTTCAGGGATATTTTTATAACAAATGGGATCAATCATGATCTTACAGATCTCGATTTTGTTGATTTCTTTGCCAATGAGATCATTCAAAAAATGGCGCTGACAGGGCGAAAGGAATCAATAGATTCTATCATTAATAAGATGCCCATCAGACCTCAACCCAATTACGCATATAAAAACAACAAAGACCTTACTTTTTCAAATGCCAATAAAGATTGGGGCTTTGAATTACCCAGCATGTCTAATGGCGCTGCCTATGGAGATCTGGACAATGACGGCGATCTAGATCTGGTCATTAATAATGTAAATATGGAAGCGTTTGTGTACGAAAATCACACGGATTCCATGACGGATAATCACTATATAAAATTAAAGTTTGAAGGTCCGGACAGTAATAAGTTTGCTATAGGAACATCCGTACATCTTTACTACGATAATAATGTGGTCTTCCAGGAATTGATCCCCTCCAGAGGATTCCAGTCCTCAATGGACTATGAGATGACCATAGGCTTGGGAAAAACAACCAGCATTGATTCCCTGAGGGTAATATGGCCAGATGACCAAACTCAGTTAACAGAAAACCTAACAGCAGATCAAACCCTGGTCCTAAGACATAAAGAAGCTACCTCTAAATTTAAACCACTAAAGCCCAAAAATAGTACCCCCCTGTTACAGGAGATTAAAAACAATACGTTGCTGACTCATAAAGAAAATAATTACAATGATTTTGACTATGAAGGACTTATCTACAAATTGCTGTCTCAAGAAGGACCGGCACTTGCTGTTGGTGATATAGATGGAGATGGTAATGAAGATGTCTTTCTGGGTGGCGCTAAAGGACAGCCTGGTGTAATTTACAAACATCTTGGAAATGGTAATATACGCCCACTTCCACAGCGTGTTTTGCAGGAAGATATGAACTATGAAGATACAGCCTCGGCTTTGTTTGATGCAGATGGAGATGGTGATCTGGATCTGTTGGTTGGCTCTGGTGGCAATCAGGTAGGTGAGGAAATGTCATACAGAAACCGGTTATACCTCAACAATGGGAAAGGTAATTTTGTTCGTTCAAAAGAAAATCTGCCTTCCACTTTTAAAAATGTTTCTACCATTGCCCCCTACGACTTTGACGGAGATGGAGACATGGATGTCTTTATTGGTTCCAGAAGCGTTGTGGGAACCTATGGGGTAGATCCAAATCATTTATTCCTTGAGAATGATGGCACAGGCAGCTTTAAAGACGCCACCGAGCGGCTGGCATATGACCTGAAAGATGCGGGAATGGTAACCAGTGCTACTTGGGCCGATATGGATGGCGATAATAAAAAAGATCTGGTAACGGTCTCCGAATGGGGAACCCCTAAAATTTACAGGAATTCTGGTAGGAGATTGGCTAAAATGTCCTCTTCACTAGATAGCCTGGATGGGCTTTGGAACGTGGTGGAAGCTGCAGATCTGGACAATGATGGTGACAACGACCTTGTATTAGGTAACCAGGGTGCCAATTTGCACTATAAACCAACAATGAAAAATCCCATGAAGATGTGGATCAATGATTTTGATGGCAATGGTACCATTGAGCAGATAGTAACGCTTAATGAAAATGGGAAAGACTACCCACTACATCAAAAGAAAGAACTTACGAACCAAATAGTTTCTCTAAAGAAGCAGAATTTAAAGGCCTCTGAATATGCTAAAAAGACTATTAATGAATTATGGCCTACTGAAGTATTCGCCAATTCTATAATGAAAAAATCGGGTATCTCAGAATCAATTATAGCCATTAATGAAGGTAATGGAAAATTCAGCGTTAAGATACTCCCGCCAAGAGTGCAACTCTCCTGTATCTGCGGCATATCTTGTTCTGATGTTAATAATGATGGATTTATGGACCTTATCATTGGAGGTAACAATTTTGAATTCAAACCACAATATTCCAGATTAGATGCCAATTATGGCAATGTACTTCTCGGGAACAAGGAGCTAGATTACCAATGGGAGGACTATACTAAAAGTGGATTTTTTATCAGAGAAGAGATCAAACACATCAAACAATTCAAAGACCGCAACGGCCATACTTTTGTAATTGCCGCTTTAAATGACGCACAACCCAAGATCTACAAGCTCAATGACTAAAACTATTTCATTTATTGGGGTATTGATGCTTTTACTGGGGTGTGGTAAAACAGGAGGTGAACTGTTTACAAATCCAACTCCAAAAGAAACTGGTATATCCTTTAGTAATGATCTTTCTGAATCTAATGATCTTAATATTTTGGACTATCTATACTTTTATAACGGAGGAGGAGTGGCAATAGGGGATATTAACGGAGATGACCTACCAGACATTTATTTCTCAGGAAACCAGGTAAAGAACAAGCTCTATCTCAATAAAGGCAACCTCACTTTTGAGGATATTACCGAAAAAGCCGGGGTAGCTGGGAACAGCACCTGGAATACAGGATCTGTTATGGGCGATGTTAATGGGGATGGATTATTGGATATCTATGTCTGCGCCGTGGTAGGCATCAATGGATTTAACGGCTATAATGAACTTTTTATTAATAATGGTGACCAGACTTTTACAGAAAGTGCAGCACAATACGGCCTGGATTTTGACACCTATAGTTCTAATGCTGCCTTTCTCGACTTTGATCTGGACGGTGATCTTGACCTGTATCTCCTTAACCATGCTGTTCATACCCAGGAATCTTTTGGCAAGGCAGATCTGCGGAATAAAAGAGATTTTCAGACGGGTGACAAGCTTTTACGGAACGATGGGGATACTTTTGTAGATGTCAGTGAAGAAGCGGGTATTTATGGAGGAATCAATGGGTATGGTCTAGGAGTAGCTATTAGCGATTTTAATCAGGATGGATTTCCGGATATTTATGTGGGGAACGACTTTCATGAGGATGATTACTACTATCTGAATAATGGGGATGGCACTTTCACCGAGAGCCTAAAAACCTATTTTGCGCACACCACCAGATTCTCAATGGGAAATGATGTTGCAGATATTAATCATGACGGATGGCCAGACATTCTATCCCTGGATATGCTTCCCGATGATGAAACGGTATTAAAGTCGTCCGAGGGCGATGACGATTTTCAGGTTCAAAAAATGAAGATTAACCAATTCGGATACAACTACCAGTTTACCCGGAATATGCTGCAGGTAAACAGGCGTGGATATAGCTTTGAAGAAACAGCCCTGATGAGTGGTATTGCTGCAACCGATTGGAGTTGGAGTGCCCTTATTGCCGATTATAATGCCGATGGAGAACAAGATATTTTTATTTCAAACGGAATACCAAAAAGGCCAAATGATCTGGATTTCATCAATTTTGCATCTAATGACCAAATAAAAAAGAAACTAAATAATACAAAATTAGTAGACCAACAGGCTCTGAATATGATGCCTTCCGGAGCAATTCATAACTATGTATTTCAGGGAACCGATAGCTTAAATTTTAAAGACCGGTCAGCAGATTGGATAGTAAGAGATACGCTAGTATCTGGTGCAACGGCCATGGGCGACCTGGATAATGATGGAGATCTAGACCTTGTGACCAATAATATCAATAGTACGGCTACCTTATATATAAACCAGACCAATACCAGCGCTAATTATTTAAAGATTAAGCTCATTTATCCGGGAAAGAATCCATTTGGAATTGGGACTAAAATCCTATCCTATCACCAAGGCATCCTCCAATCTAAGGAAATGTACACGGTAAGGGGTTTCCAGGCCTCCTCAGAGCCTGTTATCCACTTTGGTTATGGATCGCATTCCAAAGTAGATTCCTTAAGGATCTTATGGCCAGATAATACCACACAGCTTCTTAAAAATGTAGCCGCAAACAAAACCCTTGTTATTCGCCCTCAGGATAATGTACCATTTGAGTATCCCTGGTTGAAGAACAATAAAACCATCCTCTTTAAAAAAGTTGAAGATAATCTAGGAATTAATTTTACCCATCAGGAAGATGCCTATGTTGATTTCAATCGTCAAAAGCTGATCCCTTACGAGGTATCGGATAGAGGTCCGGCGCTGGCCGTTGGAGATATCAATGGTGATGGGAAAGATGATCTCTTCTTTGGGAGTTCTAAGTTTAAACCCTCTACTTTTTATCTTCAAACATCCGAAGGATTTCAAAAATCATCGTTTCCGGAAGTCACCAATGATTCTATTACAGAAGATGTAGTGGCCGTTATAGAAGATTTCAATAAAGATGGAAAAAATGACCTGTTTGTAGGTACCGGTGGGGCCGATTTTTTTAACCAGATGCCTCCTTTACTGGATACCTATTATCTGAGATCCGATTCTACCTTTATTAAACAGGATTTACCTGCTTCTTTTCAAAATGCATCTGTCCTTGCTGCTTCAGATTACGACATGGACGGGGATATAGACCTGTTTGTTGGAAATCAAATGATCACAAGTGACTTTGGTAAGAATCCCGAATCTTATATTTTGAGAAATGATAACGGAATTTTTGAGCGGATAGAAAACGAGGACCTTGCCAACCTGGGAATGCTGACCGATGCCATTTGGGATGATTATAACGGCGATGGCACCCCAGATCTTATCGTGGTAGGAGAATGGATGTCACCTGTTTTCTTTAAAAATGTAAAAGGAAAACTTAGTAAAGAAACCGTTTTGGAGGACAATCTCCATGGTCTTTGGGAAAGCCTTGTCGCCTTTGATATAGATCAGGATGGAGATATGGATTATCTCCTTGGAAACTGGGGATTAAATACGAAGTTTAAAGCATCTGAAAATGCCCCCATGAAAATGTACTATGCAGATTTCGATCAGAATGGAAGTACTGAAACCATAGTTGCCACAGAAAAAAATGGAGAATACTATCCTATTGAAGGATTAAAAGGACTTGCAGACCAATTGGTAAGTTTACGAAAGAAGTTCACTACCTATAAAGACTTTGCCGGCAAACCCATTGAAGAGATCCTGGAAAGAAATCAACTAAAGGAAGCTACAGAGTTATATGTCAACGAATTACGATCGGGGTACCTTAAAAATGAAAAGGGTAAATTTAGATTTGTTCCTTTTTCCAGGCAATTACAAGTTGCCCCTATAATGGCTTTTGCAAAGTATGATTTTGATGGTGATGGCATAGAAGAAGTGTTGGCGGCGGGGAATTATTTTGGAGTTAAACCTTTTCATGGAAGACTGGGAGCGTTTGCCGGAGCTATGATAAAAGGGGAAAATAATGTAATTTTGGGCGACCAATTGGGATTAGATCTTGCACAGAGATCCATTAGACATCTCAATATCCTTACCATACGCAACCAACCTTATTTATTGGCAACTTATAACAACGAGAAAGTTCAACTATACCAAATAGTAAACAAAAAAGACAAATGATGAAGTATTTATACTTATTACTGGTTTTGGTGATCCTCAGCTGTCAAAAAGAAGAAACCCCTATAGTAGTTACTCCCCAGCAACTACATAGTTCAATTGACAAGGTAACTGAGATCATGATCCATGATATCTTTTCTCCCCCTGTAGCGAGCCGTATTTATGCTTATCCCAATATTGCTGCATACGAGATCATTAGTCTTAATGATGACAGGTATACCTCTTTGGTTGGGCAGATACATGAATTAACCCCCATTCCTTCTCCAGATGCTGCCAAACCGATTAATAATGCATTAGCCGCCCTAGTTGCGCATATGGATCTAAGCAGACGCCTAATTTTTAGCGAGGCCAAAATGGAGGTTTTCAGGGATAGCTTATACACAATTTGGGCTTCTCAAAATGAAGATGAATTTGAGGCATCAAAGGAATATGGCCTTCAAGTAGCAGACCATATTGGCGCCTGGATGGATAAAGACAATTATAAGCAAACCCGGACCATGCCAA
>CBDUON010000072.1:0-11045 GCA_965368835.1 uncultured Eudoraea sp.
ATGATGCACTAATTACATCTATGATCAATACTATGATCTCCGAAGGCTGGGAACTGGCTTTTGTAACCAGTGCCGTAGAAAGTGAAGGAGGAAAAGGAGACGGGCAGGGTATTTTTATTACGCGCTATATTTTTAAGCGATAATCCCGGAAAACCATAAAAAATAAAACCCTGATCTCTATGATCAGGGTTTTTTTAATGGATATAGCTGGTTTAGCTAGTCTTTAATAAAGATACGACCCCCTGCAAGGGTGTTTTTGTTTACCTCTTTGGGATTTCCGTATACAACCACATCACCCCCAGCTCTTACATTGATATCTACTTTTTCCGACGCACTGAGGGTAGCTTCTCCTCCTGCCTGGACCTTTACAGAGCTATATGCTGTTTTTAATTCTCTCCCTTCAAATATACCTCCGGTATTAATTACGATCACCTGGTTTTTTGCCAAACCTGAGGCTTCAATGATACCCCCGGTAACAGCGCGCACATCTAGTTGATCCACGTCCAGTCCTATTTTGATCTGAGCACCTTCCTGCACCTTTATTGTAAGTCTGTCTTTTTCCACGGTTTCATTACAAACTATCTTAGCGCCTTCATTGCCATCAATAATATCAATATCCGTGTAATAGACCTCAATCAAGGTATCTTCCCCCTGAAATTTTTTCTCCAATTGCATCCTGAGTTTTAAAACGCCGTCTTTATTCACAAATTGAATATCGTCTACATTTTTTCCTTTGATTAAAATACGATTTTCATCCCCCTTGATAAGGTTCACTTCAATCAGGTCATAGACCTTTATCTCATTAAATTCGCCTACCTCCCTATCTACAATTCTCTGGGCAAATGCATTCCCGCTAAACAAGATTACTGCCAACAATAGTACTTTTTTCATATTCTGTGCTTTAGTGTTTTCATAAAGACAGGGCTTCATAAAAATTGTTACAGTAAATCCTCGCTTTTTAATTATTAATTACTTTCTCCTGATGGTTGATAGATTCCTGGTGAATTGCCTTGAACATTTTTAAAACAAATTCTTCACTAAGACCTTTAGACTCTCCTTCCAGGATCATTTTACCCAGGATGGCGTTCCATCGATTTGTTTGCAGTACGGCAACATTGCGCTGTTTCTTTAATTGTCCGATGCCATCAGAAACATTCATGCGTTTCCCGAGTATGTCTATTAATTGATTGTCAATTATATCGATCTGCGCCCTTAGGTTACTCAATTTGCTGCTGTATTCTGCCTCTTCGTCCGTTTCCTTTCTAATTTTTAGATCTTCCATGATCTGAACGAGTTTTTTAGGGGTTACTTGTTGTGCAGCATCGCTCCAGGCGTTGTCCGGATCGCAATGCGTCTCTATCATAAGTCCGTCAAAATTAAGATCCAGAGCCGTCTGAGAAATATCAAATACCATGTCTCGTTTTCCAGTGATATGCGATGGGTCATTGATCAAAGGCAAGTCTGGGAACCTGGTTTGCAATTCAATGGCAAGTTGCCATTCTGGAATATTTCTATACTTTGTTTTCTCATAGGTAGAAAAGCCACGATGTATAACCCCAAGGTTCCTGATATTGGCGGAATGAAGTCGTTCTACAGCTCCTAACCATAAAGATAGATCCGGATTTACAGGATTTTTTACCAACACTATTTTATCTGTTCCTTTTAATGCATCGGCTATTTCCTGAACAATAAAAGGACTCACCGTAGAGCGGGCGCCTATCCACAGCAAATCAATATCATGCTCTAAAGCCAGGTCTACATGGGCTCTGTTGGCTACTTCGGTGGCGGTCTTTAAACCGGTTTCCTTTTTTACCTGCTGCAACCATTTTAAACCTATGGCCCCTACCCCTTCAAAATTTCCAGGTCGGGTGCGCGGTTTCCAGATCCCTGCACGGTAATAGTTTACGTCTGTGTCTTTCAGCTCATGGGCAATTTGCAATACCTGGGCTTCCGTTTCTGCGCTGCATGGGCCTGCGATCACCAAAGGGTGAGTGAGGGCCATCTTATCTAACCAGTTTCTTAAATCCTTAGAATTTTCCATAGTGTCCTTATAATTTGTTCAAGGGTATTCCTTTTAATATTTCCTTTATTTTATTTGTATCCTGCATGTCTTTATACAGGCCTTCAAGATCATCATCTTTTAACTTTTGCTTAAAAGCTTCTAAATTTTGAATGTATTCTTCCAGTGTTTCAATAACGTTTTCTTTATTCTGATCAAAAATGGGGGTCCACATTGCCGGAGAACTCTTGGCGAGTCTCACTGTGCTCTCAAAACCGCTCCCGGCCATATCAAAAATATCGCGTTCGTTCTTCTCCTTTTCAATGACCGTTTTTCCTAGCATAAAAGAGCTGATATGCGACAAATGCGACATATAGGCTATATGTTTATCATGAGCTTCCGGATTCATGTACCGGATTCGCATTCCTAACTTCTGAAAGATATCCAAGGCCTTCTCTTGCAATTTGAAAGCTGTCATTTCTACTTCACAAATAATATTTGTCTTCCCTTCGAAAAGTCCTTCTATGGCCGCTGTTGGACCGGAGAATTCTGTACCGGCAATGGGATGACATGCCAGAAAATTTCGTCTTTTGGGATGCGACTTTACCGTAGAACAGATCAATCCCTTTGTTGAGCCTGCGTCAATTATCAGTGCTTCGTCCTGCACTACCTCCAGTAACCCTGGCAGGGCAATTACAGCTGCATCTACAGGAATAGTAAGAAATATGATCTCTGCGTCCTTTAAAGAACTTTCATCTCCTATGGCATCAATGATCCCAAGTTTCTTGGCAGTTTCCAAATGTGCCTCGCTTGCATCCAAACCGGTGATATGCACCCCGTCATAGGCCTTTTTCAGGTCTTTGGCCAGCGAGCCTCCAATTAATCCGATCCCTATTATTCCTATTTTCATCCCTAATTTTTAAAACGTGCAATAGCTTCCTTGATCCTTTCGGCAGGTACGCAAAGTGAAAATCGTATATACCCTTCCCCATTACTGCCAAAAATTGTACCCGGGGCTATAAATATATCCTTCTTATACAGCAGATCATCTATAAATTCTTCAGAAGAAACAGATCCTTCAGGTAGTTTTGCCCATACAAACATCCCTACCGCCTCAGTATCATAGGTGCAGTGTAACATGCTTGCCAGTTGAAACATTAGTTTCCTTCGAGAAGTATACACCACATCTAATTCTTCGAACCAGGCTTTTCCACTCTGCAAGGCTGCTATAGCACCCTGTTGGATCCCATAAAACATACCGGAATCCATATTGCTTTTCACTTTTAAAATAGCCTCAATATGATCTTGTTTTCCAAGCACCATTCCTACGCGCCATCCGGCCATATTAAACGTCTTACTAAGCGAATTCAATTCGAGGGCTACCTCTTTGGCGCCTGCTATCTCCAGAATACTCGTTGGGTTGGTGCCCAAGACAAAACTATATGGATTATCATTGACCAACAAGATAGAATGCTCTTTGGCAAAGGCTATCAATTGTTTCAATTTTTCAAGAGAAGCCATTGCCCCTGTAGGCATATGCGGGTAGCTTACCCACATTAATTTTACTTTTGAAAGGTCCTCCTTCGCAAGTTTCTCCAGATCCGGAAACCAATTATTTTCCTGAAAAAGATCATAATTCCGTGGTACACCACCTACCAGTTTGGTAACAGCCTGATAGGTAGGATATCCCGGATTGGGAATTAAAACCTCATCACCCGGATTAAGAAAGGCCATGCTTATGTGCATTATACCCTCCTTTGATCCCATGAGCGGGAGAATTTCATTTTGAGGATCTGTAGTTACACCAAACTTATCTTTATAAAAACTTGCTATAGCCTGCCTTAATTCCGGAAGGCCCTGATAACTTTGATATTGATGGGCTCCCTTATCGTTTAGGGCTTCTTTCATGGTCTGTAAGACCCCATTGGAAGGTGCCAGATCCGGACTTCCAATTCCCATATTAATTATTGGCCTACCCTCCGCCATAAGGCCTCTTACTTCTCTCAATTTTCTGGAGAAGTAGTATTCTTCAATGGTAGTTAGCCTGTCTGCTGTTTTAATCATACCATCGCATTTTTATATTCACCCAAGACCTTAAAATCCTCAGACATAATATGAAGAAGGGCTTTTGCTTTTTCGAAATACTCAAAATTATCAAAAGTAACATCCACGAAAAATGCATATTTCCATGGCGTCTCTATGATAGGTAAGCTCTGAATCTTGGTGAGATTTAAATTACAATCGCTCATAACATTTAGGACTGTAGCCAAACTGCCCCTTTTGTGATCTGTGATAAATCGTATGGATGCCTTATTGATCTCTTCTTTAGGAAGCTCTTTATTGATGGTTTTTACAATTATAAATCGGGTTGCATTGTTTTTAATGGTCTGAATTTCTGGTGCAATGATCTCAAGCTGATACAAATCTGCGGCTACTAACGGGGCAATAGCAGCAACTCCTTTTAGTTGCTGATCCTGAATCCTTTTTGCTGTTTCGGCTGTATCTACATCCTCTACCATTTTAATATGTGCCTGTGTCTTGAGGTATTCCCGGCATTGCAGCAGAGCCATAGGGTGCGAACGCACTTCTTTGATATCCGCTAAAGTCTGCCCTTTTAAGGCCATAAGATTATGGTGAATGTTCAGGTAGTGCTCTCCTATGATATGCAGGTTATTCTCATACACCAGCGCATAGTTTGGGATAATAGACCCTGCGATAGAATTCTCTATGGCCATCACCCCTTTATCTGCCTTACCCTCTAACAATTGGTCTACAAGCCCATGGAAGGACAAACATTCCACCAGCTCAATGGCGTCGCTGAAATACTCACGAGCTACCTGATGATGGTTCGATCCTTTAATTCCCTGTATGGCTATCCGTTTTTTCACCTTGGTTATCACAAAAAAAAAGCCCCGTTTTTTACGGGACTTGTATTGTTATTGTTTTACAATTACCTACAACAGTCCCTTGCCTCTTTGGAAAAAGAAGTAAAAATAGAATCCGTTCCAGAAATTAGTACTTGTCATTTTGCTATAAAACTGAGGCTAAGGTAATTATTAAATTGAAAAATTGGCTCCAATGCGTTTATTTTTTTGAATGTTGATGAATATTGAAATATAATTGCGAATAATTTTTCAAAGATCTATTTTTTATGAGAATTCTATAATTCATGAACTTAAGGAGAATGATAAATACCAGCTACAAGTCACCAAATTAAGCTGATTCACTTCTCACTTTTTTATAACCATTGTGTATTTTTACTAGAGAATTAAGGATCATATGTCAATTACTGTTGAGCATCTTACTAAATCATACGGAAAGCAGATAGCACTGAAGGATGTGTCTTTTACGATCGAGAAAGGAGAGATCGTAGGTTTTCTGGGACCCAACGGCGCAGGTAAATCTACACTGATGAAGGTACTTACCACCTATCTAAAAGCAGATGAAGGAGTTGCTTTGGTCAATGGGCATGATGTTGGTACTGATACGCGAAATGTACAAAAGAGTATTGGCTATCTGCCTGAGCACAATCCGTTATACCTGGAGATGTATATAAGGGAGTACTTGCAATTCAATGCCGAAGTTTACAAGGTATCTAAAGATAGGATTGAAGAGGTGATAGAGCAAATTGGCCTAAGCCCCCAAGCCCACAAAAAAATAGGACAACTATCTAAAGGATACAGGCAACGCGTAGGTCTTGCAGCTGCTCTTTTACACAACCCACAGGTACTTATTCTTGATGAACCTACAACAGGCTTGGATCCCAATCAACTCCAGGAGATTCGAAAGTTGATCCGTGAAATTGGGAAGGACAAGACCATCTTGCTCTCTACTCATATTATGAAGGAAGTAGAGGCCGTTTGTGATCGTGTCCTTATCATTAATAATGGAAGTCTGGTAGCCGATCAAAAACTCTCTGACCTCAGAGAAGCAGCAGAACAAATCATTGAAGTTGAATTCGATTACAGGGTAGAAGAAGCTTTTTTATTAAAACTACCTCACGTGACACATGTGAAGAATACCGTTGGTTTTGTGTATGAGATCACCTTTTCACATTCTAAGGATATGCGAGCTGTGGTATTTGATTTTGCTCATGACAATCAATTAAAAACCCTGCAACTCAGCCGCAAAAACAAGAATCTTGAAAGCCTCTTTACAGAACTTACCAGTAGCGCTTTATAACTACTTTTATTTTTGTGGAATATACTTCCTCGTTTCCACAGCCACAGAATCTATTTTTGTCCTGGAATAGTAGACCGGAAAGTATTGGTCCTTTGCCCAGGGTTCAAATAAGTTACTATAAAATGGACTGGCAGGGTCACCAGACTGTCCCGGACCATTGGTCCCTACCGCTGTATCCCAATCTCCTGTTGAGATAATCATTCTGAAGGATGCCCCACTGCTCTGCCTGTTATTATTCCCCGTTGATCCGGGAGTAAATCCATTACCACCTCGTGGAAGTGGACCCAGATTTAAGGAATCTGCCCACTCTTTGCTTACAGCCCCGCCCAGCGCATGAATCATATAGGTGTGTTTGTATTTTGCTTGTCCGTATTGCCAATCTTTTATTTCATCTCCCAATGTCTTTTCTAAAGATTCAATTGCGCTATTAAAGGCTCTTTCGAGAAATTTATCTCTCGCTACTATCGCATTCTTGCCAAATTTTAATTCGGGATTCTGAATCCAGTCTAATATTCTTTTCAATTGTAATTCGAAAATAATTTCTTTCACTTCCTCCGGAATAAAAGTTTTGTCGGCCTGGATTCCCATTTCATTTTCAAACGCTACATAAATTCCGGCTTCAATGCTGTTTGGCAGTAGCTGATAATCCCACTTCAATAATAGGTCTCGTGCCTCAGCAGCCTTTCCTTTTAATGGAAGCCCGGCCAACATAGGCACAAGGATCCTGGCAGGCAGTGATGTGTAGTCTACCTGTAGGGCCATCATCTCCTCCATGGTAAATTTTTTGCCGGATCCGAGGACTTCCTCTACGCGCTGTCCCCGATAAGGATCGGACCAGGAATAGCCTATGGCATCCCAACGATCATAAGTTTCCGGAGTGACATTTTGGTTAGCAGTGGCGATAAATCCTGTTTCAGGATTCACATCATGCGGTTTTTCTACAATAGGTAAATACCCATCCCATTCATAGCGACCATCACCCGGAACAGGTACCAGGCCACTAAAGTTCTTTCTGATGGGTGCAATTCCCACAGCCTGCCAGCCAATGGTACCTTTTTTATCTGCCCAGATCATATTCTCACCCGGAATATGGCTATAATTACATGCCTCCCTGAATTCTTCCCAGGTCTTGGCCTGATCCATTCGGAGAGAGGCTAAATAAGGTGAACCTCCGGGTTCTAACCAGGCACAGCGAATCGCATAGGCTTTATGATGAACACTGTCTATAAAAGTGACAGGGCCATGACGGGTGTACTTAAGAGATACTTCCTTAGGCTGTTGGTCTTTGACAGGGATAGACTCTGAGATGACCTCCATAGCTTCCCAAGCACCCTTATAACGATACTCGTTCAGGTTTTCGGGATTAAGGTCATACACATACATATCTTCACCATCTGTCCTAAAAACCGTTAATCCCCATGCACCATATTCATTATGACCTATGGAAATTCCCGGGATCTCTGGTTCACCACCCCCAATGACATTCCAGCCAGGGGCTACCAAATGAGTCATATATCTTAAGGATGGCACGGCAATGGTCCTGTGCGGATCATTGGCCATTAGTGTATGACCGTCCTTTGTTAATGCTCCGCTAACTACCCAATTGTTACTCCCTATGGAAAGTGAATCAACTTGTGTTTCCGTATTTGTTATTATTGCAGCAGTGGTTTGAGTACCCCTGTAGCCAGGAACTACATCTTCTTTTACAAAGCGAACCGGCCTTCTATAAGCATTATAAACAGCCAAAATTTCATTCTGCAGAAGCGAAGCGTCAATGGCCGGATCTATCTCTAAATTGGGCTCTTTTGGATGAAACCATAACAAGTCTTTTACAGCTTCTGACCCAATTTTATGGACCGCCATACCTACCTCCAATTCTTCTCCTATATTTCCCAATAGTCCCTGATGTCTCGAAATCACCACTTCGGGTGTCCATTTTTGGGGAAAGATATCTAACATTTTAAATTCCACAGGCAGGTTCTCTGGGTCCTTCATCACTTCTTCAATATAGGCGTTCACTCCGTCTGTATAGGCAGTAATAATGTTCGCGCCATTATCATGGTAATGATTCATTTCAGTAGTTAGGTCGCCCCGAAATTTGAAGAGTCGGGTGCCTATATCTCGTTGTAATTCCCGCTCCCCAAGGATCTCTGCCACTGTACCTGTTGCCTGTCTTCTCCATATCTCAAATTGAAACAGGCGGTCTTTAGCAGCTGCATATCCCTGCGCAAAAAAAAGGTCGTGCTCATTCTCAGCATAGATATGGTTGATCCCCCAACGGTCTCGCACAATTTCAACCGGCTCTTCGAGTCCGGCTATGCTTAAATTTTCACTTGGGTTCGTTTTACACGATACCAGAATAATGGATATAGCGAGGGTTAGCCTCTTGATCATTCTTAAATTTTTAATTGTCATAGGTAGATCTTTTGGCTTTAAAATAGTCCGGATATAGTTCCGTCTTTGTCCATTGCAATATTTTCTGCAGAAGGAGTGGCCGGTAAACCGGGCATCCTCAAAATATTTCCGGCAATAGGTATAATGAATCCAGCTCCGGTTGCTATCTCAAATTCACGAATATTGATATCAAAATTTTTGGGTCTGCCCAGCTTTTTTTCATCATCGCTTAAACTCTTTTGAGTTTTCGCAATACAAACCGGGAGTTCTCCATAACCCATGCGCTCAAATCGCCTCATCTGATTATTGGCCACATTGGTAAGGATCACATTTGTAGCTCCATAAATAGTCCTGCATATCTTTTCCATCTTGGTCCGTATTGGATCCTTTAGCTCATACGTAGGTTTAAAGGCACTTTTACAGGAAGCAGCAGCATCTATCACCAAATCTGCCAGGTCTGTACATCCTTTGCCTCCATCAGCCCAGCCATAACTAAGTGCGGCCGGCACATTTAATTTTTTACAATGATCTAACAATACTTGCTTCTCCGCTTCTGTATCACTGCTAAAAGCATTGACCGAAATCACTACAGGTATACCAAAGCTCTGTAAACTTGTAATATGTCTTTCTAAGTTGGGCATACCAGCTTTCAAAGCCTCTACATCTTCTTCCGTAAGTTCTGCCAACTTTTTACCCCCATGGTATTTCAGGGCACGGATTGTGGCCACTAAAACTATCGCTTTGGGAGAAAGGCCAGCCTGCCGGCATTTTATATTGAGAAATTTCTCTGCACCCAGATCTGCTCCAAACCCAGCCTCTGTCACCACAAAATCGCCTAAACTAAGGCCCATTTTGGTACCCAGAATTGAATTGGTTCCCTGAGCGATGTTAGCAAAAGGTCCGCCATGAATAATAGCCGGGTTACCTTCCAGTGTCTGCACCAAATTAGGTTTAATAGCATCTTTTAATAAAACGGTCATAGCTCCCTGAGCATTCAGATCTCTTGCAAACACGGGTTTCCCTTCCCAGGTGTCTCCCAGGTAAATATTCCCGCATTTCTCCTGAAGGTCCTCCAGGCTTTTACTCAGACAGAGAATTGCCATGATCTCCGAAGCGGCGGTGATATTAAATCCGGTTTCCCGTGGAATACCTCCTGCTTTGCCACCCAAGGCCCCAATAATATGACGTAGCCCCCGGTCATTCATATCCATACAGCGCTTCCAAATAACCGTTCTGGGATCTATTCCAAGGTTTCTTGTTTTGCTTTGTATGTTATTATCTATCAGGGCAGCCAATAAATTATTAGCCTTCTCTATAGCATGAAAGTCGCCCGTAAAATGCAGGTTGATATCTACCATTGGAATTACCTGACTCCAACCCCCGCCGGCGGCCCCTCCTTTAATACCAAAAACAGGTCCTAAACTTGGCTCACGCAAGACAATGACGGCTTTCTTTTTTCGAACATTTAAAGCATCGCCCAGGCCTATAGAAGTGGTGGTCTTGCCTTCCCCTGCAGGGGTGGGTGTAATTGCGGTAACCAGAATAAGATTTCCTTCTTTTACTGAAGCTTCATTTATAAGGTTAAGAGGCAACTTTGCCTTGTTAGACCCATAATACTCTAATTGATCTTCTGAAATGTTTAGGCCTGCTGCTATTTCTCGAATGTGCTTTTCTTTGACGCTCTGGGCGATCTGAATGTCTGTCATAGTATTCTGATTAATTGATATTCCATCGTAGTGTAAGTAGTTTCATATTCTTATTTGCCGAAAAACTTACTTCTATTCTTGGATTTTCATATGGTTTTGTAAAAATATAAGTGCTTCCAATGCCAACAGCTGCTCCTCCCAATACATCCCAAATATCGTGATAGCCATCCGGACCTTCCATTCTGCTTACTCCCACTAAGGCTGCTAAAATATAGGCATATTTCCCGTATTTCCAGCCGTAGCGACGTTGAATAAAGGAGGCACCCGAAAATGCTGAAGAGGTGTGTCCGGAAGGAAAAGAATCATAGGATGTACGCCCCTCCGGGCGTTGTCTTTTGGTAGTGTATTTGAGGGTATAGGTTAGAGCCATTGTGGTGGCATAAGAAAAGGCCAATTGTTTAGTTCCCTGATAATCTTTTTGAAATATAGTTGCTAGTCCGGCAGACAATGGCAAGGCTATTTGCAAAACATCCCCGGTATCTTCAAGGATGTATTCCCATCGTTCGTGGGTGCCGGCATTGCCATCTTGCGCGAACATTATGTGCATTCCCGTGCTATGAAATAAAACAAGTAAGAGAAACAACCGCCAATTCATAGAACCCTATTTCATTCTTTTGATAATAAGATAATCGAGACCAAAACGCCCGGAACCATGAAACTCGTAAATATAGAATGGGACACTTTTTTAAGTTCCACACAATTCATCTTCAATAAGCGCTATTAATTTTTCAATTTCCGCAAGTAAAGAACGACGTTCATCGATT
>CBDUON010000073.1:0-11007 GCA_965368835.1 uncultured Eudoraea sp.
GAGATGCAGGCATTGGTGCGGAACTCCTCCAAAAAGACGAGTAAAGTGCCGAGCTGGATGGGTGGCAGACTCACCTTATCAGCTCAAATGTCACAATTGCTCAGAGAAGAATTGTATTCTGCAAGACTGCATCCGGACCAACAGTCAGATTCCATTCGTGCCCTTGCTCCTATTTTTGAAAGACAACAAAAAGAGAGTATAGTACCCGGCCCTGATGAGTTGCTTATTGAAACTTTTAAGAGCAGTGACGGGTACCATCATATCTTTTATCCTTTCGAAGGGAGATTTGTTCATGAAGCAATGGGCAGCCTCCTGGGATACCGTATAAGCCTTCTTGCTCCCATTACTTTCTCCCTGGCTTTTAACGACTATGGATTTGAACTTTTGTCTGATAAAGAAATAGACATTCAGGCTATTATTGACAACGATCTCTTCACTTCCTCTTTTATGTTAGAGGATCTCCAAAAAAGCCTGAATTCTACAGAAATGGCCCGAAGAAAATTCAGGGACATTGCCGTAATAAGCGGTATGGTCTTTACGGGTTACCCGGATAAAGGCGTAAAAATGAAACACCTGCAAAGCAGCTCCCAATTATTGTTTGAGGTTTTCAGGGATTTCGAACCAGATAACCTGCTTTTTCTTCAAGCCTTCAGGGAGACTTTTGAACATCAATTGGAAGAGGGTCGTTTACGACTGGCTCTGGAAAGGATTGCCGGGCAAGAGATCGTTTGGAAAGCGTGTAAGAATCCAACGCCATTTTCATTTCCAATCATCACAGACAGGCTTCGGGAGAAACTCTCCAGCGAAAAATTAGCCGACAGAATAAAACGAATGACGGCCCTATTAATGAAATGATGTATTCACAGATTGGCATTTACTATCTTTGAACTTATGACCTCCCAGCGTATCCAAATTGCCGAACAAAACCTGGTATTGCACCCCTCCGGAGTAGTATACTGGGAAGAGGAAGAGGTATTGCTGATCAGTGATGTTCATTTGGGAAAAGTGACACATTTCAGAAAATATGGAGCAGCCATCCCTCAAGAGGTGATCCTTAAAAATTTCGAAGTTTTACAAGATTCCCTCTCCCTTTACAAACCCAAAACGGTCTGTTTTTTAGGTGACCTTTTTCATTCAAGTCTTAACAGAGAGTGGCAATTATTTGAAAACTGGGTCCTGAAATCTTCCGTGAAGATTACCTTGATAGCCGGAAACCATGATATTATTTCCCCCCTTAAATATGAGAATTTAGGGATCTCTCTTGTTTCTGAGCTTATATGGGGGCCTTTCTTGTTGACCCATTATCCGGAAGAAAGAGTTGGCTTGTTTAACCTTTCCGGACACATACATCCTGCGGTTAGATTACATGGTAAGGGACGACAATCTTTGCGCCTTCCCTGTTTCTTTAAGAACAAACATCAAATGATCCTTCCTGCATTCGGAGCTTTCACCGGCACACATGTACTAAAAAAGAAAGGAGAAGACGAAGTTTATGCCATCGCAGATACCATGGTCATAAAAATTTAGACTGCCATTGCCAGACCACTGTTCTCGCCTTATCTTTGCACAAAATTAGCAGGTGACAAAAAGCACCATCCCACCTTTGTATAAACAGTCTCCCCAACTTAGGAAACTAGGGGAAGCTATATCCCATTCTCAAAAGATCACTCATCTCAAAGGCCTGGTAGGTTCGGCACAATCCTTTGTATTGGCAGAAGTATTTAAAGGAGCCGATCATCCCTTTTTATGGATCCTTAGAGATAAAGAGGAAGCGGCATATTACCTCAATGATCTCGAACAACTGATAGGAGACCAGGATGTTCTTTTTTATCCGGGGAGTTACCGCAGACCTTATCAGATAGAGGAAACAGATAACGCCAATGTACTCCTCAGGGCCGAGGTTCTGAACCGTATCAATTCCAGAAAAAAACCAGCCGTTATCGTCACCTATCCCGATGCGCTGTTTGAAAAGGTAGTAACCAGAAAAGAGCTTGACAGGAATACACAGAAGATCAAAATTGGAGACATGCTCTCCCTGGACTTCCTGAACGAAGTATTGTTCGAATACCAGTTCCACAGAGTAGATTTTGTAACAGAACCCGGTGAATTTGCCGTGCGTGGTGGAATCGTAGATGTTTTTTCCTTTTCCAATGACGAACCTTATAGAATTGAATTTTTCGGAGATGAAATAGACAGCATCCGAACCTTTGATGTAGAAACCCAACTCTCTACAGAGCAGGTTAAAAAGATCACCATTATCCCAAATGTGGAGAATAAGTTCATGAAAGAATCCAGGGTGAGCTTTATGAAGTATATCAATCCGAATACCGTTCTATTTATAAACGACCCGGACGTACTTCACCAGCGTATTACATCTTTTTTCGACAAAGCCAAAGAGGCCTTTAAAGATCTAAGTACGGACATAAAACATGCTCAACCCCAGGAATTATTTATCAACAGCTCCCTGCTGGAAGCCGAACTGGAAGAATTTGCGATGGTCACATTTCAGGGAAAGAAAACTACCAATGAGGCAGATATAATCTCCTTCAATACCAAACCTCAACCTGTTTTTAATAAGAAATTCGACCTCCTCCTGGCCAATCTGAATGATAACGAAGCCAGGGGATACAAGAATTATCTCTTTTGTTCATCGGAGCAACAAGCCAAAAGATTCCATGACATTTTTGACGAGATAGGAAAGACTGTACATTACCAAACACTGGTGGTGCCTATTCACGATGGGTTTATTGATGATGATATTAAGGTGGCTTGTTATACAGATCATCAGATCTTTGAACGTTACCATAAGTTTCAGATCAAGAACGGGTATGCCAAAAAACAGGCCATTACTCTAAAAGAACTGAACAAACTCTCTACGGGTGATTATGTGACTCATATAGATCACGGCATAGGAAAGTTCGGAGGCCTGCAGAAAATAGAGGTGGAGGGTAAAAAACAGGAAGCCATTAAATTAATGTATGGGGAACGAGACATCCTCTATGTAAGCATTCATTCTCTACATAAGATCTCTAAATACAATGGGAAAGATGGTGTGGCACCCAAGATATACAAACTGGGGTCTGCTGCCTGGAAAAAATTAAAACAAAAGACCAAATCCAGGGTTAAAAAGATAGCCTTCGATCTTATTAATGTCTATGCCAAAAGGCGTTTAGACAAGGGCCATGCCTATGCCCCTGATAGTTACCTGCAACACGAATTGGAAGCCTCGTTTATTTACGAGGATACACCAGACCAGATCACGGCCACCCAGGATATTAAGCGAGACATGGAAAGAGACAGACCCATGGACAGGCTAATCTGTGGCGATGTGGGATTTGGCAAAACAGAAGTAGCAATCAGGGCAGCTTTTAAGGCTGTAGATGGCGGGAAACAAGTTGCCGTACTTGTGCCTACTACCATTCTTGCTTTTCAACATTACCGCACCTTTACGGAGCGTCTTTCAGATATGCCGGTAACCGTAGATTATCTGAATCGTTTTCGCACGGCGAAAGAAAAAAAAGAAACCCTCGAAAATCTGGAATCGGGCAAAGTAGACATCATTATTGGCACCCATCAATTGGTGAACAAAAATGTGATCTTTAAGGACCTCGGTCTCCTTATTGTAGATGAAGAACAGAAATTTGGAGTAGCTGTAAAGGATAAACTAAAATCGATCAAAGAAAATGTAGATGTGCTTACGCTTACCGCTACACCCATTCCTAGAACGCTACAGTTTAGTCTTATGGCGGCGCGAGATCTATCTGTGATAACCACCCCTCCCCCCAACCGTTATCCTATAGAAAGTAATGTGATACGACTAGATGAGGCCGCAATCAGAGATGCTATCTCCTATGAGATACAGCGCGGAGGACAAGTGTTTTTTATCCATAATCGTATTCAAAATATAAAAGAGGTGGCCGGACTCATTCAACGCCTTGTTCCCGATGCTAAAATACGGGTAGGTCACGGGCAGATGGAAGGAAAAAGACTGGAGACCCTTATGCTTGGTTTTATGAATGGCGATTTTGATGTACTGGTCTCAACTACCATCGTTGAAAGTGGGCTCGATGTTCCCAATGCCAATACCATCTTTATAAACAATGCAAATAATTTTGGACTAAGTGACCTCCACCAGATGCGAGGCCGTGTAGGAAGAAGTAATAAAAAGGCCTTTTGTTATTTTATTACCCCTCCATTCGATTCAATGACAACAGAAGCCAGAAAACGTATTCAGGCGCTGGAACAATTCACAGAATTGGGAAGTGGATTTAATATAGCCATGAAGGACCTGGAAATAAGAGGTGCCGGTGATCTGCTTGGGGGAGAGCAAAGTGGATTCATCAATGAGATTGGTTTTGAGACCTACCAAAAGATCCTGGCAGAAGCCATTGAGGAATTGAAGGAAAATGAATTCAAAGATCTTTATAAACCTGAAGATGGTTCTGAAAAGGTCTTTGTTAAAGAGACACAGATAGATTCAGATTTTGAACTGTTGTTCCCGGATAATTATGTGAATAATATAACAGAACGTCTCAATCTATACACCGAATTAAATGGGATCACAAAGGAGGAGGATCTTGAAAAGTATCAGGCTCATTTAAAGGATAGATTTGGACCGTTACCTGAAGCCGTCAAGGATCTTTTAAATTCGGTAAGGATAAAATGGATAGCAAGTAGTATTGGCCTGGAAAAGGTAGTGATGAAAAAAGGGAAGCTATTGGGATACTTTGTAGCCGACCAACAGTCTAGTTTCTATCAAAGTATGACCTTTACCAAGGTCCTGCAGTACGTTCAAACTCATCCTATCTCCTGTAAGATCAAGGAAAAACAAACCCGAAACGGGCTCCGACTTTTGTTGGTGTTTGAAAAGATTTATTCTACTTCTACTGCACTTGAAATGCTCCAACCTCTGGCTGGCGAACCTAAAACCAAGACGCAGTCTGCTTCTTAAGCTGAGGATTGAAATTTGTATATTATAATGACTTAAGATCCTTAATGGTCTTAAAGGCAATATCTACCTGTTCATCATTAACGATGATGGTAAATTCGTTGGTTGTGGAAATAACTTCGTATAGTACGATCCCTTCCCACGCCAAGCGTTGGAAAATAAAATAATAAATCCCGGGAACAGAAACATTCTCAGCTGGGAGTTTTACTGTTATAGACGAAAGGTTAGAAGCTTTTTGGGTGCACTTCTCGCCCTTAAATAAAGATTCTACCACTGCATCCAGGCTATCACTTACCACTATGTTTAATTCATTGACGCCTCTGGAAGAGGTATAAAAGACCTCCTTGTTCTTTGTTACTTCCTTTAAAAGATTGGTTTGATTTTCAAGGATTGTATCTGATACTAAAAAGGTGAAATCTGTCAGTGATGAACGTACCGTAATCTCCCCTATATTCTTTAACACCTTAATGATCCTGTGGGTGGCCCGGAATTCCAGGTCGTCCGAAAGTCTTTTTAAGGCCATTACTATAGCCCCATTCCGTACATCCTTCCCCAATTCAAGTTCTATTTCGGGTTTTACGAGTCGGGATAAAGAAGTAAGATTTATAATTCCTTGTGCTAAGGCACTTTGCAAAAAGGGCTTTTTCTTTATGTAGTGTTCAACAACAGAAGAAATGGTCTTCATTCTTTTTCTTTCAAAAATAACATAATGTTATAAATAAAACAATGTTTAGTATGGTGAGAAAGCTTCTTCAAGATGCTCAATTTTATATCCCGAGGGTTGCCCCAGGATCGTAATAATGTCAAAGCGAACATCAACATCCAAATCATTCTCCTGAACATAGTGATCAGCAGCCATGACCAGCAGCCCTATTTTCTTTTTATTTATTGAAGCAGTAATGGGTTGCAGATGATCAGAACGCCTGAATTTTACCTCCACCACTGCCAGGATACTTCCTTTTTGAGCGATAATATCTATCTCCGCTTTAAGATACCTGTAATTCCTCCAAAGAATTGTATATCCCTTTTTTAATAATAGTTCCGCAGCTATTTTCTCTCCCTTTTTTCCAAAATCATTGTGTGATGCCATTTTTTCTTAAAAATTAACAAAATAGCGCATTTCATCGAAAAATGAAGTCAGTAATCGCCTATTTTGGGACTTAGATTGTACATTAGTTCTCCGGATATCGAAAATATCTGGATTTCCATACTAATCGAATGGATTAAGCGTTAAGAATTTGCCCCTACACACATGAACGTTCTTAAAGCCTAATAATTGACTATGGAATACTTCGTTAATTGTAATACCTCTACATTAGCGCAATACACAACCCCCCTGGATAAAGTCAGGGCCGCGCATTTGTATAGAAGACTTGGGTTTAGTGCCTCAGTACAGACCATTGATTCGGCCGTAGGCCAAAATGCCGGAACGTTGGTAGACGCTCTTATCAATGAAGCTGTAACCATGCCTCCCCTTGCGGCTCCGGCCTGGGCAGACTGGAATAACAGCAATTATCCGGAAGACGATGATCTGGCTGGCCAAATAAGACGGGCTCAGCAGGAAGAATGGGCCATCGCCTATACCAATGGATTGTTGACCAACAATCTGAGAGACAGGCTGAGTTTCTTTTGGAGCAATCATTTTGTTACAGAGATAGATGTGTATGATTGTAACAGTTTTCTGTATTACTACATAAACTGTCTGCAGAGAAACGCTATTGGCAACTTTAAGACCTTTGTTAGTGAAATTGGGTTAACCTCTGCCATGCTGTATTATTTAGATGGTGTTTATAATAATGGTAACAACCCAAACGAGAATTACGCACGGGAACTTTATGAACTTTTCACGCTTGGAGAAGGGAACGGGTATACAGAACAAGATATTATTGAAACGGCCAAAGCCTTATCGGGTTATGTTGAACGAGGCGAATTAGGTTGCGAACAGGTTACTTTTGACCCAACCAGGTTCGATGCCGGACCAAAAACAATTTTAGGCCAAACAGGAAATTGGAACTACAATGATGTTATGGACATCCTTTTCCAGCAACGCCCGGATCAAATTGCAGGTTTTATTTGTAAAAAATTATATGAGTTCTTTGTTCACCCAGATTCTGATGACGATGCGGGAAATGCTCAAAACATTATTACCCAAATGGCAAACACCATGGTGGCTAACAATTTTGAAATAGCACCAGTGCTGTCTCAATTGTTTAAAAGTCAGCATTTCTTTGATGATGAAGCCATTGGTGTTATCATAAAAAGTCCGTTTGATATTTACTTGAACCTTATCAATGAAACCAATTTTGCATATAATGACAATACTATACTCAATGTTGTAGATACTACGAGAATGCTCGGACAAACACTGTTCGATCCGTTCGATGTTGCCGGGTGGCAACGAGACCGCACCTGGATAAATACCAATTTTATCATAGGCAGATGGTTAACCGTAGAGGTCTATCTTGAAATATTTTTCCAGGGAAATTCTGAACAATTCAGGACTTTGGCAATGGATGCTGTAGGAGCAGCAGATAGTAACACCAGTAATCCCGAGACCGTTGTACGGGCGCTTGTAAATAAGTTTACACCTTTAGGATTACTTACAGCTCAGGACTTCGAAAATGCCATGTCGGTTTTTAAGATTGAAGATGTTCCTGAAGAGTATTACGGATCGGACTATATCCCAGGTGGATTAGGCCTTTGGATGCTTTCGGTAAGTCCGGAAGTTCCGCAGCAAGTATTTCTTCTGCTAATGCATTTGTCTAGACAACCTGAATTTCAACTTAAATAATACCTACAGTTATGTGCAATAATCATATCCCTATTAATATAAAGAATCAGAACGGTCACGATGAGGAACACAAGTTCTGGAGCAGACGTTCATTCCTGCAAGCTCTTGGAATTGCCGGGTCCGGATCTATGATGCTGGGAAGCAATATGCTTACCGCCTCAGCGCCTTCGCCCCTCTCTGCGGCCATTGCGAATGCAGATACAGATAACATCCTAATTCTGATCAGGCTTTCTGGTGGTAATGACGGATTAAGTACAGTAATTCCTATTGAACAATATGATCTGTATGCCAATGCCAGGCCAAACATCTATATTCCTGAAAGTAAGGTGTTAAAGCTTACAGACGAGTTTGGAGTACCTTCCTATATGAACGCGCTGGAGCCCATGTGGGGCGAAGGTCAGTTTAAAGCTGTTCATGGCGTTGGGTACGAAAATCAGAGTCTTTCGCATTTTACAGGATCGGACATCTATGCAAATACAGACCTTACCACCACAGGATTTTCTGGTTTGAACACCGGGTGGATGGGACGATATTTTGAAAATATTTATCCAGATTATCTGGTGAATCCACCAGCATCACCTGCTGCTATTCAGATAGGTAACTTTGGAAGTTTAGTTTTTCAGGGCGAAGAAACCAATTACGCCTTTGTAACTTCTAATATTGATCAATTGGAAGAGATCGCCGAGACCGGGGTGCAATACAGTTTAGATCCTGCTCTTTTTAATGAGTGTATGTACGGAGATCAGTTAAGATTCCTGAGAGGGGTAGCGAATACAACCTACGAGTACTCCGGACTTATTCATGAAGCTTATGAAAGAGGTCAAAACGAGGTACAATACCAGGATAATGGCTTTGCCAGACAATTGGCGCTGCTTGCAAGACTGATAAAAGGAAATCTGGGGACCAAAGTATATATGATCTCCATGGGAGGTTTTGATACACACGGAAACCAGCCGTTGGCACACGAGCGACTTATGTCTAACTTGTCTATTGCCATCAATAATTTCTACGAGGATATTGCCTTTACGCAACAAGATGATAAAGTTTTGAGTATGACCTTTTCCGAATTTGGAAGAAGGATCTTTGAGAACGGTTCTAATGGTACCGATCACGGGAAAGCAGCTCCTACCCTATTTTTTGGTTCAGGCTTAAATGGAAGTGCTTTTGTAGGAGAACACCCTTCTCTGGAAAGCCCCAACGGAAGAGGAAACCTAGAATACACTATGGATTTTAGGGATCTCTATGCTACAGTCCTTGCCGAATGGTTATGTGTGCCTATTCCTCTGGTAGAACAACACTTACTAGATCATCCGTATGCTCCTGTGAATTTAGGATTTAATTGTAGTGGTGTTGAATTTCCGGATATTGCATATAGCGATGAACCATTTACACCACCTAATCCGATGGATCCTAATGCAGAAGATCCAAGTGAAGAACTATTGAACGCTATTGTTCACAAACCCTTCTACCCAACACAACAAACTCCACATATATATTTAGAAATGCCCTTTAGTGCGCATGTGGACATACAGTTGTACAATATACTGGGTCAGAATGTCGGAACCATTTATAATGAAATGATGTTTGAGGGATCTGTAGAGATCAACATCCGTGAGCGAATGCCGAGTCATTTGTCTACCGGAAAATACATCTATCGTATCCAGGTTCAGGATAAAAAAATGTCTAAATCCGTAATGGTGGCTTAAGCTGCCCCTACTTTGCTATAGCAACCCTCGTATTTCCGGTTCAAGAATCAAACTTTGCGCCTGGACATACGAGGGTTTTCTTTTTTCCTTCCTCAAGGGAAGGGGCACTAAAAAATGGTTATTTTTGTGCCCTAATCTAAGAGTTTGATGGCAGCAGCATCCCAAAATTTTGCCCGATACACTATTACGGCAGCGCTTCCCTATACTAATGGCCCTATTCATATTGGTCATTTGGCCGGAGTCTATGTCCCGGCAGATATCTATGCCCGTTACCTGCGTTTGATTGGTAAGGAAGTAGCATTTGTTTGTGGGAGCGATGAACACGGTGTTGCCATCCCTATGAAGGCCAAAAAAGAAGGGATCACACCTAAAGCACTGATCGATAAATATCACGGGGTCATTAAACAATCCTTTCAGGACTTTGGGATCACCTTTGACAATTATTCCCGTACCTCAGCCAAAATTCACCATCAAACGGCCAGTGATTTCTTTATAAAATTGTACGAGCAAGGCGATTTCATTGAGGAGAACACCGCTCAGTTATACGATGAACAGGAAGGACAATTCCTGGCAGATCGTTTTGTTACAGGAACCTGTCCAAAGTGCGGAAATGAAGAAGCCTATGGCGATCAGTGTGAGAATTGTGGTTCCTCTTTAAATGCCACAGATCTGATCAATCCAAAGTCTACCCTGTCTGGCGCAGTTCCTACATTAAAAGAGACCAAACACTGGTTCTTACCCCTGGATCGCTATGAAGATTTTCTAAAACAGTGGATCCTGGTAGATCATAAATCGGATTGGAAGCCCAACGTATACGGCCAATGCAAATCCTGGATAGACGATGGACTTAAACCACGAGCTGTGACACGCGATCTGGACTGGGGCATTCCCGTTCCGGTAAAGGGAGGCGAAGGAAAGGTGTTGTATGTATGGTTCGATGCGCCCATTGGATATATCTCATCAACCAAAGAATGGGCACAAAGAGAAGGAAAGGACTGGAAACCTTTCTGGCAAGCCAAGGACACCAAATTGGTTCATTTTATTGGGAAGGACAATATTGTTTTTCATTGTATCATCTTTCCCAGCATGCTAAAAGCTCACGGAGATTTCATTCTTCCTGAAAATGTCCCCGCCAATGAATTTTTAAATCTCGAAGGCCAAAAACTGTCTACTTCAAAGAATTGGGCCGTTTGGTTACATGAATATTTGGAGGCCTTTCCAGACGCTCAGGATGCGCTTCGGTATACCCTAACCGCCAATGCTCCGGAGACCAAGGATAATGATTTTACCTGGGCAGATTTTCAGGCGCGTAACAACAATGAACTGGTTGCCATCTTTGGGAATTTTATCAATCGGGTTGTAGTGCTTACTCAAAAATACTACAAGGGCGTGGTACCTTCGGCCGGAAAACTGACCAAAACAGATCAGGAAGCCCTAAAGGCCATGCAGGATTTTCCTGCTTCTATTACGGATTCTATTGAACGTTACCGTTTCAGGGAAGCCGGACAAGAACTAATGAACCTGGCCAGATTAGGGAACAAATACCTGGCAGATGAGGAGCC
>CBDUON010000074.1:0-10585 GCA_965368835.1 uncultured Eudoraea sp.
TGAATGAGCTTCCCGGCTGCCCAAGTTCTAAATGAAAGGTGGGCTGTAATGTACTGCTGTCAAAAAGCATATTGGCATTGGCAGCATGGGGTAATTCATTTGCCAGAGCCTTTAAATTTGCATAGTGGGTTGTTATTACACCAAAAGCTCCTCGCTCATAAAATACCTCCAGAAAGGCTTCTGCGAGGGCACCACCCAACTCCGGATCACTGCCTGTTCCAAATTCATCGATCAGGAAAAGGGTATTCTCATCGCATTTGCGCAAGAACTGATTCATATTTTTTAATCGGTAGCTGTAGGTGCTTAAGTGGTTTTCAATGGATTGATTGTCACCTATGTCCGTAAGGATCGTTTGAAACAAACATACGGAACTACGTTCATGAACTGGGATTAGCAATCCGCTTTGCAGCATGAGTTGTAAAAGTCCAATGGTCTTTAAAGTGATACTTTTCCCGCCTGCATTAGGCCCAGAAATTACAATGATCCGGTTTTCCGGATATAAGTCAATGGTCTGGGGAAAGGTAGGAAGCTTATCTTTTTTATTGGCTAAGTAAAGCAGGGGGTGAAATGCATCCCTGAGAAATAATCGTTTGTCGTTATTCAGCGAAGGTTTAATGGCGTTCATTTCCGATGCGTACTTGGCCTTGGCAGCAGTGATATCTATATGGACCAAATAATTCTGATATGCCTGTAAATCCTCCCGATGTGGGCGTATTTGATTGGTAAGTGTATTCAGGATCTTTTGGATCTCCTCTTTCTCATCGAACTGAAGATTAGAGAATTCCCTGCTATATCTAGACACAGCCTCGGGTTCTATATAGACAATACTCCCGGTTTTAGACGTGCCCATTACCGTGCCTTTCACCTTCTTTCTATACATTGATTTTACGGCCAAAACTCTTCTATTGTCAACAACAGATTCTCTAATTTCATCGAGTAGTTCAGAGGCCTGATAGGTGTTCAGAGCTGCACCAAAACTTTGATTTATTTTTCCTTTGATGGCTGCCATCTGTTGCCTAATGTGTCGCAGATCAACTGAAGCCGTGTCCTTTACCAGACCAAATTTATCGATGACGTCATCAATAAGCTCTGGAATTTCTTTGGTCGCCGGTACAGTATCTGCATACTGATGAAGCAGCGGATAATATTCCCTGAATTTTTTTAAGAATTTCTTATGCTCTATAACCGTTAGGCCAATGTGTTTTACTTTCCGAAATCCGGCCACTTCTAAAGTGGTATTTTCAATTTTTAATAACATGATTTCCTTATCAATGGCATCAAATCCATGATTTGGTATTCTGTTATCATTGGTAAAGGAGGAGAGGTATTCTGAAGTTTCACCTAATAATGTGAGAATGACAGTTTCCTCTACCTGAGGTTCTAATGCCTTTGCCATCTCTTTTCCAAGATCAGTATTACAACGGGCAGCCACTTGCCTGATCACGGTAGCGAACTCCAGATCCTGAATACTTTTCTTCAGATATTTGTCCATAATTAAATGCCTAATTGCAAAGGTAGTTATTAGCCTCCATTCTTTGTAAAAGCCTGTTTAAGCTCTCTTTGTGATATGCAACATGTTCCTCGATTCAGCTTTTACATCCTTTTAGGTGCATTTCACCACTAGGAGGGAGGTTTAGGGCAATAAAAATAGGGGTTCTACTGTTCTTGTACTATAATTTTTTAGGAAGTTATAATTCTGATATAATTACTATGCGTTCTATTCTTCAATTTTTATGTTTATTGCTATTGCTCGGTAGTTGTAAAAGCACCCACCTGGTAACGGTCTATAGCTTAGAACCTGCTCCCGTAGATCTGGCAAAGAACATAAAGCGTATTGGAATCATCAATGAAGTTCAGACAACGGCAGATAATGAGCAAATAGAGTCACTAGAGGCCTTCGTTGCAGCAACAGATAAACAGTGGACCAAGGAAGGAAAAGAAGCGGCTATAGAAGGACTTTTATCGGAATTATTAAAGGACAAAAGATTTGATACCATTCTAATACTTGAAAACACTCCGGAAATTTGGAAGCAAAAAAGCACAGCTGAAGTTGAAATACCATGGAAGGCTCTAGAAGAGTTGTGTGTCTCCAACAACTTAGATGCTATTTTCTCCCTGGCTTTTTATAAAACTGATACCCGTGTAACGAATAAGAAGTCGTCCATGGAAGAATTAGACCTGTTGCGAGTAAAGACAATGGTTGATGCGCGGGAAATCACATTAGAAACCTTAATTGAGAACGGCTGGCGTATTTATGACCCCTTTGAAAAAAAGGTACTTGATGAAATTAGCATTAATGAAGAATTAGTAATACAGGCCAAAGGAGAAAATGCCATGAATGCATTGCGATCCATGACAGATCGTTCAGATTCCATGCTTCTTAAGAGCAAGGGCAGTGGAAGTGCCTTTGGAATGCGATTAAAACCATATAGCAAGGCAATTCAACGAGAAATTTATATTAATGGCTCTGATAGATTAGCACAAGCAAAAGAAGCCATTGAAGAAGAGAACTGGTTAGAAGCAGCCAGATCATGGCAACTGGAGACAACCAATGAAAAACCTAAAATTAAAGCTATGGCATGTCATAACATGGCTGTGCTTTATGAAATAAAGAATGATCTTCCAAAGGCAATTGAGTGGGCAATTCTGGCACAAAGTTATTTTAAGGACAAGAGTAATACCGAATACTTGAACGCCTTAAAGCAGCGAAGTATTCAGAACAGTTTAGCAGAAGAACAATTAGAGAATATTGTCTATTTAAACAAATGATCCTATTCTTTCTTATTTGACTTAGGTTTGTCTGTAGTCGTATTTACATTCATTATAGGAATATGAACCAATTCAAAGGTAGCCGAGGCTAATAAGACCTTCCCGCCTGTTTCTTCGAAGGCATTATTGATCAACTCGTTTAAACGATGCTTGGTCATTCTCCTTCTTTTATAGTCTACTATATACCGAAGATTAAACTCAATCCAATTATCTGTTAATTTGATGGCGAGCGTCGGTTCTACAACGGCATCTTCTATATAATACTTCTCCACAATATCTTTCCATTTTTCAACAGATTCCAGCACGTAATCTGAAAGTACTTGTTGAGCAACTTTTGTCGTCAGCGCTTTTGCTAATTCTATATCAGAACCATATCTAATTGGCAACGTAATTTCGTCCCAAATAAATGGAAAATCCTGGGAATAATTATATACTGGTCCCTTAAAAACAAAGGCATTACTGAGTTTTACTATCCTGCCTGTATAATTGTCACTGCTTACCCATTGCCCTATCTCCATCATGGTTGTATATATGCTGCTAATATCAATCACATCGCCCTTTATCCCATTAATCTCAATTCGGTCACCCGGTTGGTAAACTTTTACAAAAAAGATAAAAAGGGATCCTGCAACGCTTAGGATAAGTTCCTGAAGAGTAATTGTTATTCCTGCTGTAAGCAATCCTATAGCCAGGGTTAGATCTTTAATATTGCCTGTGAAATAGGATATGGTGAGAACCACCAAAAGGAAATACCCGATGGCTTCAACTATCTTCTGTGACTTATATCGCGTTTCGGCATTGGGAAGTCTCTTCTTTAGGGCCCTTCTAATAAATTGAAGAAAAAGAATAATTAACAGTACCCAAACCACATACTTGAATACCATAGTGGCCGTAGGATGATCGTTTAACCAAAGCTTAATTGTTTCGAGGGTTTCCATGAACTAACAAATAACTTGCTGAAGAAAGAATTCTATATATAGTGTTTGCCATTATATAGTAATGACTTAGATAAAATTACATTATTAAAAGAGGATTTGCTAAGGAAAGTGTCAGCAGTTTGTATTTTTACAGCCTATCAAAAGGATAAGATTTATGGAGGTTACCATTCATGAAAGCTGGAAGCCGTTTCTTAAGAAAGAATTTTCAAAAACTTATTTTGAAAACCTTGCTAAAACAGTGAAGGAAGAATATACGCAGCACACATGTTATCCAAAAGGTAATCAGATATTTGCGGCTTTTAATCACAGTACTTTTGAAGACACCAAGGTGGTAATTTTAGGTCAGGATCCTTATCATGGACCAGATCAGGCCAATGGACTTTGCTTTTCGGTAAAAGATGGCCTAGCACACCCTCCCTCTCTTAAAAATATTTTCAAAGAAATTGAGGATGACCTGGGTATACCGTATCCGGAGAGTGGTAATTTGGAAAGATGGGCAGACCAGGGGATCTTATTGCTAAATGCCACCTTAACGGTGAGAGCAAGAGAAGCGGGGAGTCATCAAAAAATTGGGTGGGAGACCTTTACGGACGCGGTCATACAACTACTTTCAGAAGAAAAAAAAGGCTTGGTCTTTTTACTGTGGGGAGGCTATGCGAAAAAAAAGATCCCATTGATCGATGGGGAGAAACATCATATTCTAACATCAGGACATCCTTCTCCATTGAGTGCCAACCGGGGATTGTGGTTTGGGAATAAGCACTTCACTAAAACAAATAAACTCCTGCGGGATCAAGGTTCTGTTCCTATAGATTGGTAAGCAATTCTTTCGATTCTAATTTCTTAGATATTAAATTTAAGGTAAGTAATGTATCTTGCACAATATCAATTGTTTGAATATTCAATTGTTCTTGTGTCCACTGGGTAATTTCAAGCCAATCTCTTACATCTTCTAGTTCTAAATTATATCTGTTAGAAAGTGTTCTGTCTATGCTGGGGATCATTTTAAATTCCCTGGTATACCTATTTATAATTTCCAAAACATGCCTTAAGGCTCCGGCTTCTTTTTCAAGAAAGTATTGGTTTGCGGCCACCACAAAACAGGGCCAGGGGGTAGGGCAGTCAGCCAATCTTCTAAAGATTCCGTCTAACACCAGCGGTTTGGTTGTAAAATGTTCCCACATAAAATAATCGGCCTCACCATTTTGTAGTGCTTTAACAGCGCCCGAGAGCGTGTGGATCGCTTCAAAGCACAACTCAGTAGTATTCCATTGCTGAGTCTCTGCCATTACATAAGCCATTAAATGACTTCCGCTTCCATATCTGCTGATAGCTGCCTTGGTGCCTTCAAGCTCCGAAAGATCCTGATAGGAGCTTCCTGCGGCCACGTGAATGCCCCAAAGTAATGGAGAGCTAATATATCCCTGGACGATCTTTGCAGGATTTCCTTCAACGATACTTTTTGTTATGCCCTCAGTTAAAATAATGGCCAGGTCCGTATCTTTTTCTTCCAGCATTTTACACATTCTACCAGTGCCTTCAGGAACTTCTATCCATTCTAGCTCAATACCTCGTTCTTCAAATGCGCCTTCTTCCATGGCCATATGCCAAGGGAAGTTAAAATGTTCAGGAACGCCTGCAATTCTTATTTTTTTCAAAGTGTGATCAATTTTTTCAAGGCCCAGTCTATAAGTTCATCCACCGTCCTGGCGGGATTAGTGGAAAACTGCAAGCTATACCTATTGGCGATAATAGCATTTAGGGAAAGGGCCCTATGGCCCATCATGGCCGAAAGACCATATATGGCTGAAGTTTCCATCTCCAGATTTGTCAATCTCATGTTTTCAAAAGAAAAGGAGGAAAGTTTTTCGTGTAGTTTGGGATCATTAGGGGGGAGTCTTAAATGCCTGCCTTGAGGCCCATAAAATCCCACATTAGAGCCCGTAAAACCATTTATCACTCCTTCTTCAAGAAAGTGCTGACGCAAATGTTCATCACATTTTACAACATAAGGCTGTGAATTATGAGCATCCCATTGGCTGTGTGCTAAAAAGGCCCTTTCAAGATCCGGGAAGCGAACTGCTTCACTTTGGTAGTAATACAATACATTATCGAATCCAATAGCATAATCGCTAACTAAAAATGAATCGACCGCTATATCTGGTTGAATAGCACCGGAAGTGCCTATCCGGATAAAAGTTAGTTGCTTTTTGTCCTTCTTTACTTCTCTCGACTTCAGATCTATATTGACCAGGGCATCTAATTCATTGAGCACAATGTCAATATTATCAGTTCCTATGCCTGTGGAGATCACACTGATACGCTTGTCTTTTAGATAACCTGTATGAGTGATGAATTCACGTTTATGCTGAGTAATTTCGAGAGAGTCGAAGTGTTGAGAGACGCGCGGCACCCGTTGGGGATCACCAACAAGAATAATAAGATCTGCTAGTTCTTCGGGGAGTAAGTTTAAATGATAGATCCTGCCTTCCTCATTGAGGATCAGTTCTGAAGGCCCTAATTGCATGTTATAATTTTAGGATCCGTCCCGATTCGTCATTGTAAAGGAAATTGTATTTAAGAGCACCTCCTAAATACGATTCACTATCCCTGATCTGAGAATAGAAACTAGTTTTACCCTCCACAATGTCTTTTCCTTTTTTGGAGAGACGAATAGGGCTATACGAAGTAAACAATGGTTTTAGGTTGGTAATTATGCGGTCAAATTGAGTATCTCCGTAACCGTAGTACCCCTGATTGGCCATTATATTTTGAACAAGTTCTTTTTTATTCTTCGGCTTTTGTTCCACAGCAAGCCGCATTATGCGGTTCTCCAGCTCATTAAGCCCATTTTTGATGGAAGGAAAACGTTTTAAATGCACCTTAATGGCGTTGGAAAGATAGTCGAAGTGATAATGTTCAAAATCGGACATATTTTCTAGCCGTATTGGATTGTCACTACAATACAGTTGCCAGATATAATCGGCAAATTCAATATCATCCTGATTTAGGTATACCCGTTTATTATACAGGGTTTTAATTTTATCATCGTCATTATCGCATAAACCATACATGGTATCTGTTCCATCTTCATTCCCGCTGCATATTAACGATATTTGGGCATCGCGTCTATGTGTTTTTAACCAACTCAGGACGGCGATCATATTGATCTGACAAAAAAGATCATATTCAAACCAAAGTATGATCTCATCTTGCTGTTTATGATTGCAAAGACTGCGATATTCTTTTAGTGTTTTTTCTATGAAATAGGACTTGCTTACATTGTAATTTTTGTGAAGAAATTCGAAGCGAGTTTTCCAAAAAGACTCACTGCCCACATTGGTCTCTGTTCTTCCTTCGCAAAGCATTTCTCGCCAGGTAATGATCTCGCCTTTAAATGGTAGGGATTTTAATCTTTGAGTGAAACTATCTCCATTAGTGATATGCAGTTGCGTGCTCATTCTTAGCAAGTGATGTTTAGGTTTCGTCTAATAAATGTACCACTTAATCGATTAAGATTAAAATAATTAACAAAATACTTCGGCCTAAGTCACGGTAATTCTCTCCTAATATTGTTCCTTCTGTAAATTACACCTTATCCTCCCACACGTTTGGTTTTAAAACCATTTTCCTGAAGGAATAGCATGATCTTGTCCCTGTAATCACCTTGAATAATGATGAGTTCGTTCTTGTAGGTGCCGCCTACGCCCAATAAGGTCTTTAATTCTTTGGTCAGTGCCTTTAGATCGGCATCTGTGCCTTCATATCCTTCCAGGATGGTAATTGGTTTCCCTTTCCGCTTCTCATATTTACAAAGTATAGGCTGGTCCTGTACCCAGAATTTAGGTTTTTCTTTCTTTGACGCATGCGCTTCTTCAGAGGGTTGATGGTCTGGAAATAGATTTTTTAATTGGTCTTGAAGATCCATAGAATACTGTTAAAAATTCCTGAAGTCGACTTATTTTTTGATAAGGCCAAGCTCAATAAGGCGTTCATTTAGAAATTCTCCTGCTGTAATATCAGAGTATAATTTAGGATGTTCCTCATCAACGCAATTTTCCAGACAATTCAGGGGCATTTCTCCAATAGGATGCATAAAAAATGGAATGGAATACCTGGATTTTCCCCAAAGTTCTCTTGGCGGATTTACCACCTGGTGGATAGTGGACTTTAGCTTATTGTTCGATAATCTCGATAACATGTCCCCAACATTTATCATCAATTGATCTTTGCGTGCTATGGCATCGATCCATTCTCCCTTGTGGTTCATTACCTGTAAACCCTTGCCGTGAGCCCCCATCAATAAAGTAATAAGATTGATATCCCCGTGGGCTGCTGCGCGAATAGCATTTTTGGGTTCTTCAGTAATAGGAGGATAGTGAATTGGCCTGAGGATAGAATTCCCGTTTTTTATATACTCGTCAAAATACGATTCTTCCAGATCCAGATGAAGCGCCAAAGCCCTTAAAACATGCCGGGCTGTTTTTTCCAACATTTTGTAGGTTTCCTTTCCTACTTTGTTAAAATCAGGAAGTTCGGCTACCGTAACATTGGAGGGATATTCATTTAATAATTTCGGATTATCCTCTACGTACTGACCAAAGTGCCAGAATTCCTTTAGATCACCTACTTTTCTTCCTTTGGCGTGTTCCTTTCCAAAGGAGGTATAACCACGTTGGCCTCCAATACCTGCAATCTCATATTTGTCCTTTACCTCCTGTGGTAAGGCAAAAAATTTCTTTATCTCAGCATATAAAGATTCAATAAGAGTTTCTGAAAGGAAGTGGCCACTTAGCGCTACAAAACCAATTTCCTCAAAGGCACTTCCCAAATCTTTTACAAATTGTTCTTTTTTGACTGAATCTTCAGATAAATAATCCCTGAGATCCACACTTGGAATAGTATCCATACTTTTTGGTTTAGATGAAGATTCAAAGTTACTAAATTATCAAACCAATCAGCTCTCAAATTAGGTAGAGATCTTCAATGCAATTTTGCTACATTTACGGCAATTATTTATGCTAAATTTATTTTATACCCAATGCAATTTCAACACCATGGGCTCTCTTCAGAGGTACTTATAGAACTCTATAAGGCCATGCTTAAGCCCCGCATGATAGAAGAAAAAATGCTGATACTGCTTCGGCAGGGTAAGATATCCAAATGGTTTAGCGGAATAGGCCAGGAAGCTATTTCCGTAGGGGTTGCCATGTCTCTGGAACCGGAAGAATACATCTTGCCAATGCACCGCAACCTGGGTGTTTTTACCACTCGCAACATTCCTTTGAACAGGCTTTTTGCCCAATGGCAAGGAAAAATGAGCGGGTTTACCAAGGGAAGGGATCGTAGTTTTCATTTTGGAACCCAGGAATTTAAGATTGTAGGAATGATATCTCATCTTGGCCCACAATTAGGCGTGGCAGATGGAATAGCACTTGCCGATGTACTGCAAGGAAACAAAAGAGTTACGGCCGTATTTACAGGAGAAGGAGCCACCAGTGAAGGGGACTTCCACGAGGCTTTAAATATTGCCGCCGTATGGGACTTACCTGTGTTATTCTGCGTTGAAAACAATGGGTATGGCCTTTCTACCCCAGTTAATGAGCAATTTAGATGTAAGCATATTGCGGACAAAGGCAAAGGGTATGGGATAGAATCCTATATCATTGATGGCAATAATATCCTGGAGGTTTACACAAAGGTCAAAGCATTAAGTAAAAGTGTGCGTCAGCGTCCCCGACCCGTCCTGCTCGAGTTTAAAACCTTTCGAATGCGAGGGCATGAAGAAGCCAGTGGCACTAAATACGTGCCTCAGCAATTGTTAGATACATGGGCGGCAAAAGATCCAATTGAAAATTATTTGGAATACCTCAGAACTCAAAAGATACTTTCTGAAGAGGAAGAAGTAGCGATTAAGACAGATTTTATTCATGAAATAGACGAGAATCTAAAACTGGCTTTTAACGAAGATATTGTTCAAAGTTCAGAAACTAATGAATTAAATGATGTTTACAAAGAGTTTGTATATCAAGAGTTTAAGGAAAATAATAAGGTAGCCAATATTCGATTGGTAGATGCAATCTCACAAGGGTTGCGTCAATCCATGGAGAAACATCCTAACCTGGTCTTACTTGGGCAGGATATTGCAGATTACGGAGGTGTTTTTAAAATCACGGAGGGTTTTGTAGAGGCTTTTGGCACAGAACGGGTAAGGAATACACCTATTTGTGAATCGGGTATTGTGTCTGCTGCCATGGGCTTATCCATAAATAAGATGAAGGCCGTAGTGGAGATGCAATTTGCAGATTTTGTCAGCAGCGGATTCAATCCTATTGTAAACTATCTGGCAAAAGTGCATTATCGATGGAATGAGCCGGCAGATGTAGTTATCAGAATGCCCTGTGGAGCAGGAGTAGGGGCCGGACCTTTTCATTCACAAACCAATGAAGCATGGTTTACCAAAACACCTGGGCTTAAGGTGGTATATCCTGCCTTTCCCTACGATGCCAAAGGACTCCTGGCAACAGCCATAAATGATCCTAATCCGGTGCTGTTCTTTGAGCATAAGGCGCTTTATCGCAGTATGTATCAGGATGTGCCCGAAGGTTATTATACCTTGCCCTTTGGAAAAGCAAGTCTTTTAAAAACCGGAGAATCTATCACCATAGTTACGTACGGCGCCGGAGTTCACTGGGCCCTCGAAACTTTAGAAGCCAATCCTGAAATTAGCGCAGATCTTATTGATCTAAGGACCTTGCAACCTTTAGACATTGAGGCTATTTACGATTCCGTAAAAAAGACCGGGAAATGCATGATTGTGCAAGAAGACAGTCTCTTTGGGGGTATTGCCAGTGATATTGCAGCACTGGTAATGGAGC
>CBDUON010000075.1:0-10405 GCA_965368835.1 uncultured Eudoraea sp.
GAGCGAAACGAAATAAATTGGAAACACATTTGCTGGAGATCCCTATTGAGTTCAGGTGGCGCAATTCTACCCCAACCGAATACAAGTTCTGGCGGTTATACCTGGGCGCTAAATTAGGATATGCCTTTGGAAGCAGGTCTAAATTGGTTACGGATTCAGGAAAAGATTCGTTTTATGTGACGGATGTAGAGAAATTCAGATATGGACTTATGGCAAATTTTGGTTATAACACCTTTAATATCCATGTCTACTATGCGCTTAATAATCTGTTTAAGGATGGATTAAGTTTGGATACAGGACAGGATCTTACCTTTACTCCTTTACGCATCGGATTTATTTTTTACATTTTATAGATCCGGGACCGATCAGCTGCTCTTACAACCAGAATTTTATGGTGAGGAGTTGAGACATTACCCCTACTAAAAACCCAATAAGTAATTCTGTTCTGGAATGTGCCTTTAGATAGAGTCTTGCGGTAGCAACCATACCCGAGGCAAATAGCATAAAACTTATTGCTATTATTATATTTCGTTCAAAATGAAAACTCAGGGCGATAAGGAACATTAGGATACTACCCACGCCCATCATATGTAAACTGGTTTTAAAGTGAATGAGTAACAGCAAAAGACAAGTACTGGTAGCTGCTATGAGTCCAAGAAAAAAGAAATACAGCTCTATAGTGTAATTATCGGGAATAACCTTTAACAGGATCATTAATAACAAGATGAGGTTGATCATCAAAGGATAGCGGCGTTCCTCGGGTTTTGTTAGGAATACAGAACTAACTAATCCTATATTCTTCAGGATAAAAAAACTAAGAATAGGAATGATTATGGTCAGTATAAAAATGGGTAAGATGTTTCCACTTCTTAATTCTATAGTAGTATACTTAGGCGTAATAAGAAAGTACGATACCGTACCTGCCAGGGGTAAAAATATAGGATGAAAGAAATATGAAACTAATTTGGAGAAAAGTCGCATTAGATCTCTTTTCTTAAGCGGGCAACCGGGATCCCCAATTGTTCCCTGTATTTAGCCACGGTCCTTCTGGCAATGGGGTAGCCTTTATCTTTTAAGATCGCTGCCAGTTTATCATCGGTAAGCGGTTTGCGTTTAGTCTCTTCTCCTATAACCGTCTCCAGGATCTTCTTGATCTCTTTGGTAGAGACGTCTTCACCCTGCTCATTTTTCATAGATTCAGAAAAGTATTCCTTGATAAGTTTAGTGCCATATGGGGTATCAACATATTTACTGTTCGCCACGCGCGAAACGGTAGATACATCCATATTTATAGCATCTGCAATATCTTTTAGGATCATAGGGCGCAGATTACGCTCGTCGCCTGTGAGGAAGTATTCCTTTTGATAGACCATGATTGCGTTCATGGTGATATACAGAGTTTGCTGTCTTTGTCTAATGGCGTCTATAAACCATTTTGCAGAATCTAATTTCTGTTTAATAAAAAGAACCGCATCCTTTTGCGATTTAGAACGCTCCTTGGAACTCTTGTATCCCGCAAGCATATTATTGTACTCTCTTGATACATGAAGTTCCGGGGCGTTTCTGCTGTTAAGGCTTAATTCTAACTCGCCTTCCACAATGCGGATAGAGAAATCCGGAACAATATGTTCAATGATCTTATTGCCCCCGGCATATGAACCCCCTGGTTTTGGATTGAGCTTCTCTATTTCGGAAATAGCCTCTTTAAGCTGTTCTTCCGTGATATTATGCTTTTGAAGCAGCTTGTTGTAATGTTTTTTAGTAAAATGATCGAAGGATTTTTCCAGAATGGTAATGGCCAATTGAACGGCCGGAGTTAGATCTTTTCTTCGAAGTTGAATCAGCAAACATTCCTCTAGTGATCTGGCAGCTACTCCAGGTGGATCCATATCCTGCACCATCTTTAATACTCTCTCAATAGTGTCTTGTTCCACGTATACATTTTGCGTAAAAGCAAGGTCATCCATGATGTCTGCAACGGGCCGTCTCATATAGCCGCTTTCATCTACACTGCCCACTAAGAATTCAGCAATGGCCCATTCTTCATCATTGAGATAGAATGTATTTAATTGGTTGATCAGGTATTGATTAAAAGAGATCCCTGCAGCGTAAGGAACTGTTTTTTCTTCATCATCCGTACTGTAATTATTGGCGCGTGTACGGTAATCTGGTATCTCATCATCACTCAGATAATCATCTATATTGATATCATCTGTATTGATTGCCTCATTGTCATTGTCCCCATCATACTGATCCTCAAACTCATCATCATACGTGTCAGATTCTTCCTTCCCGGTCTCAAGAGCCGGGTTTTCCTCCAATTCCTGCTTCAGACGCTGTTCAAAGGCCTGAGTAGGCAATTGAATAAGCTTCATCAACTGGATTTGTTGAGGGGATAGCTTTTGTGAGAGCTTAAATTGTAAGTGTTGTTTTAACATTGGGGCTCCTTGTTCTTTCTTACATAAAAGTAACTAAAATACCTTTAGAACTCCGCATTCTGCGGTGTTCTGGGAAACGGAATAACATCGCGAATGTTGCCCATTCCCGTTGCAAATTGCACAAGTCGTTCAAAACCAAGGCCAAATCCGCTGTGAACAGCAGTTCCGTATTTTCTCAGATCGAGATACCACCATAGTTCTTTTTCATCGATCCCCAGGGCTTTAATTTTATCGAGTAATACATCTAAACGTTCTTCACGCTGAGATCCACCAACGATCTCACCAATACCAGGGAATAGAATGTCCATAGCTCTTACCGTTGTACCGTCTTCATTAAGTCGCATGTAAAATGCTTTTATTTTGGCGGGATAATCGAATAAGATGACCGGACATTTAAAATGCTTTTCAACCAGGTAGCGTTCATGCTCGCTTTGAAGATCTGCGCCCCACTCTTCAATAGGGTATTGAAACTTCTTTTTCTTGTTAGGCTTGCTATTCTTAAGGATATCAATAGCCTCAGTATAAGTGAGCCTGATAAATTTGTTATCGATCACAAATCGCAGCTTATCCATCAAGGACAATTCACTGCGTTCGGCCTGTGGTTTTGTTTTTTCCTCATCGAGTAATCGCTTCTCTAAAAATTCGAGGTCGTCCTTGCAATGAGAGACCACATAGCTAAGCACATTTTTTATAAAGTCTTCCGCAAGGTCCATGTTATCATTGAGATCAAAGAAGGCCATTTCGGGTTCTATCATCCAGAATTCTGCCAAATGCCTTGAGGTATTGGAATTTTCAGCCCGAAAGGTAGGTCCAAAGGTATAAACCTTCCCAAGGCCCATGGCATACGCCTCAGCCTCTAATTGCCCGGAGACGGTTAAATTGGTTTCCTTCCCAAAAAAATCTTCTTTATAATTTACTTCGCCATCTTCTGTTAAGGGAGGATTTCTGGGGTCTAAAGTAGAGACGCGAAACATTTCACCTGCTCCTTCTGCATCGGACCCGGTAATGATAGGGGCATGCATATAATAGAAGCCATTGTTTTGAAAATAGTGGTGAATGGCGAAGGACAAGGCAGATCGTACCCGCATTACTGCAGCAAAGGTATTAGTGCGAATCCTTAAATGCGCCTGTTCCCGAAGGAACTCCATGGAATGTTTTTTTGGTTGAATAGGGTAGGTCTCCGGATCGGCAGTGCCATGAATCATTAGGTCAGTGACCTGGATCTCTACTGTCTGCCCTCTTCCCTGACTCGCCACAAGAAGCCCTTTTACATGTAAGGCTGCGCCAGTTGCAACTTGTTTTAATAGGCCTTCATCAAAATTTTCAAAGTCTACAACACATTGAATATTATGCAGGGTTGAGCCATCGTTTAAAGCGATAAACCTATTACTTCTGAAGGTTTTAACCCAACCGTTAATTTCTACTTTTTGCTCTTTAGGTGATTGTTGGAGCAGCTCATTTATTCGCATCAAAGTCATGAAAAAATATTACTGATTTGCCCCGCAAAGATAGTTTATTGAGGAAAACTATGTAGCCAGAAACACCTATAATTCAAGAAGGGAGGTTACTAAAGTTCCAGATCTTCGCCATCCGGCAGTTCGTCCTTAGGCAGGATATCGATCTGTGGTTTTTTAAGCACTTCTTTGTTCGCAATACTTCGTTCCAGAGATAGCAACAGAGAAGGCAATAAGATCAGATTTGCCAGCATGGCAAAAAGCAAGGTTGCGGATACAAGGGCACCCAGGGCAACCGTACCGCCAAAGCTGGAAAGAACAAACACTGAGAAACCAAAAAAGAGCACAATGGAAGTGTAGAACATACTTACGCCTGTTTCACGTAAAGCTGCATAGACAGATTTTTGAATTCGCCATCTATTAGCTGATAATTCCTGTCTGTATTTCGCTAAAAAGTGAATTGTATCATCTACCGAGATACCAAAGGCAATGCTAAAAACAAGAATGGTTGAGGGTTTAATGGGAACCCCAACAAAGCCCATAACACCAGCCGTTACCAGGAGGGGTAGTAAATTGGGAATCAGGGAGATCACTATCATCCTGAAAGATCTGAACAAATAAGCCATAAATAGGGCGATTAAACCAATGGCCAGGGATAAGGATAAGATCAGGTTTTTTACAAGGTATTTTGTGCCTTTAAGAAACAGAAGAGCCTTGCCTGTTAGAGAAACTTTATACCGGTCCGGAGGAAAGATCTTGGTAAGATTTACCCTGAGTTCGGTTTCTATTTCCTCCATTCTTTCGGTTTTAACATCACGGATAAACGTTGTGATGCGGGCTACCTGTCCTGTGGAATCAACGAAATTCTTGAGGAGATTACCATTCCCTTGCGACTTTCTGGCCACATCCATTATAAAAGTATTCTCCTGAGAAGTAGGTAATTGATAGTACTTAGGAATGCCGTTATAAAAGGCTTGCTTAGAATATTTGACCAATTCTACTACAGAGGTAGGTCTGGATAATTCAGGAATTTCCTGGATCAGGTCACTTATTTGTGCAATTTTTCGCAAATTGACGGGTCGTAAAACTCCGTTCTTGCGTTCAGTGTCTATTACTATCTCAATGGGCATTATACCGTCGAACTCTTGTTCAAAGAAACGGATGTCCTTAAAGAATTGGGCGTTTTTGGGCATATCTTCAATAGGACTTCCGGATATGTTTATTTGGTAGATGCCAATGATGCTCAATACCAGAAGTACAACGGAAACTACATACACACTTATTCTTTTGTCGCGTACAATTCGTTCCATCCAATTAACGAAGGTATCTATCCAGAGCTTGTTCAGATGCTTTAGGTGTTTGGTCTTTGGCAACGCCATAAAACTGTAAGCGATAGGGATGATCAATAAGGATAGAATAAAGATGCCTATGATGTTGATAGAGGCAACAATTCCAAATTCTGTGAGGAGTTTGCTGTCGGTAATGATAAAGGTGGCAAATCCCGAGGCCGTAGTGATATTGGTCATTAAGGTTGCGTTCCCAATTTTGGAAATGACCCGTTGTAATGAAAGAGCCTGGTTCCCGTGCTTTTTCACTTCCTGCTGATATTTATTGATCAGAAAGATGCAATTTGGTATCCCGATGACAATTATAAGGGGAGGTATTAAGGCAGTAAGTACAGTTATCTCATATCTCAATAACCCCAGGACACCAAACGCCCACATAACCCCAATGATCACCACACACATGGAAATAAGGGTTGCCCTAAAACTTCGGAAAAAGAAAAAGAAGATAAGGGAGGTAACCAGCAGGGCAGCACCAATAAACATCCCTATCTCATCAATGATGTTTTGGGCATTTAAGGTACGTATATAGGGCATGCCCGAAATACGAACATCTAAATTAGTTTCATTTTCAAAATTGTGAACCAGGTTGGTAAAATCATTCAGGATAAAATCTTTACGCACCGAGGTGTTCACAATATCCTTATCTAAGTATACAATGGTTCGTAGTGTTTCAGTATCCTTGTTAAAAAGCAATTGATCGTAAAAGGGAAGATCATTAAACAGATGCTGTTTTAAACTATCCAGGACTTGCTGATTTTCTGGTTCGCCTATCAGAAATGGAGTTAAGATAAATTCCTGTCGCTCATTATCCTTGACCAATTCCTGCAAATTATCTGTAGAGACCACAAATTCTACCTCGGGAAATGCTGCGAGTTGTTTGCTGAGAATATTCCAGCGATTAAATTTTTCAACTGTAAATAAGGAGGGATCTTTAACTGCGAGTACTATGGCATTACCTTCTTCTCCAAAAAGTTCAAGAAAGGCGTCATATTCCAGATTTGCAGGATGATCGTCTGGTAAAAGATTGGCCTGTGTATTGGAAAACTGCATGTTTTGCCATTGAAAACCAAAAAAGACAGTAATGGCGGCAATCCCAATTAAGATGAGAATACGATTCCTGAGGATGATCCTCGCGGTCTTAGTCCAAAAATTTTGAGTGAGCTTTGCTACCATATTCTTTTTTAGCAAGCTAACGGATCTGTTTCCGCATTAAGGGAGATTAAATCCTTAGACGTCTAGCGGAATTTTACTGTTGAACGCCTGCCGTTCAAATGCGCTCAAAGGTAGAAAATGCCTCGCAGTGTTCCTAGTATCAAATTGGGAAATAAAGCCCGGATAAGCACGCAACAGTTTGTATCTTAGGTAAACCTCTTCGTCTAATCGGAGAAATACGTATTAAAAGTATGACCGAGCATAAAAAATACAGAAAATATGAACGAGCTATCTATCGCATTCTAATAGTAGTTTGTGCTTTGGCTGTGATCACAGCCATTATGGTCATCTATTTTTTTGGAGATACTGAAATACTATCAAAAAGTTGAGGATACCAGTTTTAAAGGTGATAATGGAAGACTAAACTTTCATGATCTCAACTTCTTTTGCCTCTAGAATGTTATCTATTTTGATTACAAAGGAGTCTGTTAATTCCTGAATATCAATGATGGCATTTTTTTCGAGGTCTTCGGAAACTTCAAGGTTTTTAATCTCTTTATTGGCTTCTTGTCTGGCACTTCGTACACTCACCTTGGCATCTTCGGCTTCAGCCTTCGCCTGTTTAACCAATTGTATTCTGCGTTCTTCCGTAAGTGGCGGCACATTGATGATCACAAAATCGCCATTATTCATTGGGTTGAAGCCCAGGTTGGCATTCGTAATAGCAGTTTCAATTACCTGTAGCATACTCTTTTCCCAGGGTTGTACAGATAAAGTGCGGGCATCGGGGGTATTGATGTTCGACACCTGTGACAATGGCGTTAAGGAACCGTAATACTCAACCATTACAGATGAGAGCATTGCCGGACTTGCTTTTCCCGCACGGATTTTGACCAGTGCTTTTTCTAAATGGGAAATGGCACCGTCCATACTTTCTTTTGCTGAATCTATAACAAAACTAACCTCTTCGTTCATGGTATTATTTTAAAACAAAGTAACATAATTTTTTAAAAACTAAAGATTAACAACCGTTCCTATGTTCTGTCCCGAAACAATTTTTAGAAGGTTGCCTTTTTTATTCATGTCAAAGACCACAATTGGAAGCTCATTTTCCTGGCTGAGTGTAAAGGCTGTAGAGTCCATTACCTTTAGACCTTTTCTAAGTACATCATTGAAGGAGATGGTATCAAACTTGGTCGCATTTTTGTCTATTTCCGGGTCACTGGTATAAATGCCGTCCACACGTGTCCCTTTGAGAATTACATCGGCCTCAATTTCTATTGCCCTTAATACCGCAGCAGAATCTGTGGTGAAATACGGGTTTCCTGTACCGCCGCCAAAAATCACAACACGACCTTTTTCCAAATGTCGCATAGCACGTCTCCTAATAAAAGGCTCAGCTACTTCATTGATCTTTATGGCCGATTGTAAGCGTGTTTGTACTCCTTTATCCTCTAAAGCACTCTGCAGGGCAAGACCATTGATGACAGTTGCAAGCATTCCCATATGGTCTCCTTGTACTCTGTCTATGCCATTACTTTCTCCTGCCAGGCCTCTGAAGATGTTACCGCCACCTATGACAATGGCTACTTCAATGCCTTTTTCCACCACCATTTTTATCTCCTCAGCGTATTCTGAAAGTCGCGCTGGGTCTATCCCATATTGCTTGTTACCCATTAGGGCTTCCCCGCTGAGCTTAAGAAGTATTCTTTTGTATGGCATTTGAATGTCCTGTTTACGGACAAAAATAGTCAAAAATATTGATGCCAAACCGCTAAGCTGTGTAATAATCTAACTATAATATTTCCAAGTTATTTCTGTTATACTTGTTTATAATTAATGATCTTGCATTCTAAATTCTGAATTTATGATAAGGAAATTTCTGATTCTTTCCTCCTTTATGCTGCTACTGAGTTGTGGGGCAACTAAAACCCTGGTTACGGCAGATAAGGCGCCGGTAGCTGTAAGTATAGATCTTGTCAATGTTCAGGATGACAGAGTATTAGTGACCATTGATCCCGGTATGTTTACCCAGGAGGAAATACATTTTTATATCCCCAAGATAGTTCCAGGCACCTACAGTGAGGACAATTATGGGAAGTATATTGATGAGCTTACTGCCATTGATTACGAAGGAAGAACCCTACCTGTTAATAAGGTCGACACCAATAGCTGGCTTTTAACAACAGCCCAAAAAATTGATAAGATCAGCTATTATGTGAATGATACTTTTGACACAGAAACAGAAGTAGAAGAGCCTGTTTTTTCCCCCTCAGGCACCAATATTCTGAAGAATGAGATTTTCTTATTGAATTTGCATGGCTTTGTGGGTTATTTTAAAGGATTAAAAGAAATACCATATGAAGTTACTATTACGGCTCCCACTGCTTTGCAGCCTTCAACTTCCTTGAAGGAGGTAACAAAAGGAGAGCAAAAGCAAGGGCAGAAAACATTTTTAGCAAGCAGGTATTTTGAAGTCATTGACAATCCTATTTTATACGCGAAACCAAATTCTGTTACCTTCCAGATTAAGGACATCTCAGTAACTTTAAGTGTGTATTCGCCCAATGGTACCATTAAGGCCAAAGACCTGCAACCAAAAATGGAAGCCATGATGCAGGCTCAAAAGAATTTTTTAGGAGAGATAGACGGAACCAAGCAATATACCATCTTACTTTACCTCTCGCAATTATCCAATACAGATGCAACCGGTTTTGGAGCTTTGGAACATCACACATCAACAGTTGTGGTCTTGCCAGAACAATTGCCAAAAGAAAGTCTGGAAGAATCAATGGTGGATGTGGTCTCTCATGAATTCTTTCATATTGTAACTCCTTTGTCTGTGCATTCCCGAGAGATACAATATTTCGATTTTAATGAACCTAAGATGTCCATGCATTTATGGATGTATGAGGGTACAACGGAATATTTTGCAAATCTCTTTCAGATTCAGCAAGGACTAATAGATGAAGCCGCTTTTTATGAGCGGATGATGGATAAGATAAGCAATGCGATGGGATATGACGATACCATGTCATTTACCACTATGAGTAAGAATGTACTGGAGGAGCCTTATAAATCTAATTACACTAATGTCTATGAAAAGGGAGCATTGATAAATATGAGCCTGGATATATTACTAAGGGAACTGAGTGGAGGCGAAAAAAGTGTGCGTTGGTTAATGAAGGAACTCTCTGGTAAATACGATGTAAATACACCTTTTAATGACCCAGACCTCATAGATGAGATTATAGCAATGACCTACCCCGAGGTTGCAGATTTTTTTAATAAACACCTGCTGGGAAATGAGCCTATTCCTTATGAAAAATACCTTGAGAAGGTAGGCCTGGAGATCACTGTTTCAGAACAACCCGGATCCTATTTCTTTTTAGGTCAAATGCCCTATATAGATGCCAACCCTGCAAACCTGGATATTATCTTTATTATGAAAGGCGTAGAGTTAAATTCCTTTTTTAGCGATTTAGGGGCAAAGGGAGGCGACACAATTACAAATATAAATGGTACTGCCATTACCCTGGATAGTATGCGGAGTATTATTGGGCAAAGCTTTGGGTGGGATGCAGATAAGGATATAACCATGAGCGTAGAGCGAGATGGAGAAACATTAGAACTTAGTGGAAAGGCAGGGACACCTACGTATACAGAAAGAAAAATTGTTTCGGTGAATTCAGCATCCGAAGCGGCTTTGAAGCTCAGAAAAGCTTGGCTAAAGAATTAAATATACTAGGAAGTTTTATATGATTCTCGGAAAGATAAAAAAGGGATGTCTTTTGTCACTTCTTATATTAGTTTCCATTTCAATAGAAGCACATGGGCAGTTATTAGATGTAGAAGACCTTTATGGAAAGTGGAGAATAACAGGGAATTTCAAAAATGGGAAACAGCTGCTAACTGCGCTTAACGATACTATAAAGAATCCAACCAAGTATTATAAAGTACTGTACGAAGATGGCTCTTATGTGGCTGATGTCGTTTCTCTGAAATGGGGTTATAA
>CBDUON010000076.1:0-10218 GCA_965368835.1 uncultured Eudoraea sp.
GGATCAGTTGCAATTTTAAATGCCAATGCAGCAAATGGTTCCTTAATATCTGGTCTTCTTTTTTCTTCTTTCCCTGTATCAGGATTCACACCTATAATACCTTCTTTATCCATAGGAGAAGGAAGGTAACGGCATACAGCATCTAAAAGGAACTGTACTCCTTTATTCTTAAAGGAAGAACCGCAGATCATTGGAATGATACTCATGTCCATAACCGCTTCTCGTAAAGCCGCATGTACTTCATCTTCGGTAATAGAATCTTCATCCTCGAAGAATTTCTCCATTAAGGTCTCATCATACTCAGCCACCGCCTCTATAAGCATTGCCCTGTATTCTTTGACCTCAGCTTTCATGTCCTCAGGAATATCAACAACATCGAAGGTAGATCCCATGTTATCCTCATGCCATACAATAGCACGGTTCTTAACAAGGTCTACTATTCCTCTAAAATCGGCTTCATCTCCTATTGGTAAAACAATTGGTACCGCGTTAGATTTCAACATCTCCTTCACTTGCTTACACACCATCAGGAAGTTGGCACCTTGTCTGTCCATCTTATTTACAAAGCCCATTCTCGGAACCTTGTAATTGTCAGCCAAACGCCAGTTTGTTTCAGATTGTGGCTCTACACCATCTACAGCACTGAATAAGAATACTAACCCATCTAACACCCGCAAAGATCTGTTTACCTCAACGGTAAAATCAACGTGTCCGGGAGTGTCAATAATATTAAAATGATAAGGTTTAGATTCTGGTATCACTTCACCATTCTTCATTGGGAAGTTCCATGTACAGGTGGTAGCAGCAGAAGTAATTGTAATACCTCGTTCTTGTTCCTGCTCCATCCAGTCCATAGTAGCCGCACCATCATGAACTTCACCCATCTTGTGACTAACGCCAGTGTAGAATAAGATTCGTTCTGTAGTTGTGGTCTTCCCAGCATCAATATGTGCTGCAATCCCTATGTTTCTTGTATATTTTAAATCTCTTGCCATGCTAAATCCTAAAATCTGAAGTGAGAAAATGCTTTATTGGCTTCTGCCATCTTGTGCGTATCAACACGTTTCTTAACGGCGGCACCTTCTTCCTTAGCAGCAGCAAGTACTTCCGAGGCCAATCTCTGGGCCATAGACTTCTCGTTGCGCTTTCTGGAATAGCTGATCAACCATTTCATGGCCGTGGAGATCTTGCGATCTGGCCTAATTTGCATAGGAATTTGAAACGTTGCTCCTCCCACCCTTCGGCTGCGCACCTCTACGTGAGGCATCACATTAGAAAGGGCATCTTTCCACAATTCCAATCCTGTTTTCTCTTCGTCTGTTTTCTTTTCATCTACAATATCGATCGCATCGTAGAATACTTTGAAGGCAACCGACTTTTTCCCATCCCACATCATCATATTGACGAAACGGGTCACCAACTGATCATTAAATCTTGGATCTGGTAAAAGTGGTCTTTTCTTTGCCTGTTTTTTTCTCATTGCTTCTTCTTAAAAGTGTTGCTTACTTTTTGGGTCGTTTTGCTCCGTACTTAGATCGTCTTTGAGTCCTGCCGGCAACGCCTGCAGTATCTAAAGCTCCTCTCACGATGTGATATCTAACTCCTGGCAAATCCTTCACCCTTCCGCCTCTAACCAATACTATCGAGTGCTCTTGTAAATTGTGTCCTTCTCCGGGGATGTATGCGTTTACTTCTTTTCCATTGGTTAACCTCACCCTGGCCACTTTTCTCATGGCAGAATTTGGTTTCTTTGGAGTAGTTGTGTAAACACGTGTACAAACCCCCCTTCGCTGGGGACACGAATCCAAAGCAGCCGATTTACTCTTCTTGGTAATTGTGGCCCTTCCTTTTCGTACTAATTGTGAAATTGTTGGCATATATTTTACTAAATAATAATGGTACCCTCTTTTAAGGGTCGGCAAATGTAGTAATTATTAAACATAATTCAAATGGTTGCTGACATAATTTATAAGATTTTTAGAAACTATCTCAACCACCCCTGTTGTGTACTTTTCGAAAACCTCACTTTATACCTTATTATATAGTGTTAATTATTTACCCCAAAAAGCACAAATATCAATCTAAAAGAAAGTTTGATAAAACTCCCGTGTTGTGAATGACGAAAACGATAAAGTATATTATTTAATAAATTGTACCGGACCCTAACACCTGTATTTCAAGGCATTCTGATAATTAGTTTGGGAATATTAAAGAATAGGTGTCTTCACAATTCATCAGAACTATTTCAATTTAGGTGATAAAAAAGCCCTCAAAACCCACGAAATGGCGCTTCAGAAAGTTCTTGATTCCTTTTGAGGTCTTAAAATTTTATTAAAATAAGTTTGGATTATTAACATAGAATTATGATTTTCGCACTTAGCTAATTCAAATAATTTAAAAATGAGAACAAATTTAAATGGAATCTTAACGCTATTATTGGCGTTTGTTGTGCATTTGTCTTTTGCGCAGACGAAGACGGTCTCAGGTACCGTGACGGACCAGGACGGACTTCCGCTTCCAGGGGTAAACATCGTCGTTGAAGGGACTACAACCGGAACCCAATCTGATTTCGATGGAAATTACTCCATTCGGGGCACCGTTGGTCAATCACTTCTTTTTAGCTACATCGGTCAAAAAGAAGTAAGAGCAACTATTGGGGCAAGCAACACTATCAATGTGCAGATGCAGGAAGACGCTCAGGCACTTGAGGAGGTAGTAGTTACTGCTCAGGGTATTAAGAAATCGAAACAAGCGCTGGGATATGCCGTTTCGGAAGTAAGTGATGAACTACTGGAACAACGCGCCGAAGGTGATGTTGGTCGTATCTTAACAGGTAAGGCATCTGGTGTAAACATCCAGTCTCAAAGTGGACTTTCCGGATCTGGTACCAGTATTATTATTAGGGGTCTAAGTACTTTTAGTGGTAGTAACCAGCCTTTATTCATTGTAGATGGCGTTCCTTTTGACAGCGGAACTAACGGCCAGACTCAAAGTGGGGCAGGTAACAGTTTCGTTGATGGAAACAACGGGTCTAGTAGATTCCTTGATTTGGATCCAAACAATATTTCCAGTGTAAACGTACTTAAAGGTTTGGCTGCGGCCACCTTATATGGTACTGCCGGACGTAACGGTGTGATCTTGATCACCACCAAGAACGGTTCTGCTGGTGCTGGCAAGGCAAAGAAAAATGAGGTAACGGTAAGCAGCTCTATGTTTATCAATGAGATTGCTTCCTTACCAGATTATCAGGATGAATACGGAAACGGATTCGACCAGGCATTTGGATGGTTCTTCAGTAACTGGGGACCAAGCTTTGACAGAGATGGTATAGCCGGTTGGGGATCACAAGCCGCTATCGATGATAACGGAACATTAGAACATCCATATTCTACATCTACAGCAGCTATCCAGGCTGCCTTTCCTGAATTATCAGGAGCGCGGTATCCCTGGAAGCCTTATGACAGTGTTGAGAAATTCTTTAAACAAGGAATTGTTCAGACTAACTCAGTAAACGTCAATGGATCTTCTGATGACGGTAACGTGAGCTATAATATGAACTTCGGTCACCTAGATGATCAAGGGTTTACACCAGGTAACAACCTGAGAAGATATACAATTGGTCTTGGAGGTAGAGCAGTATTATCTAATAAGTTAACTGCTTCCGGAACCTTAAACTTTGCAAATACTAACTTCCAGTCTCCGCCTGTTGCGGCAAGTACTGGTAACAGTGTGTTTGGTACAGGTTCTTCGGTTTTTGCCAACGTATTCTACACACCACGTAGTGTGGATATCCAGGGATTACCATTCGAAAGTCCTGTAGATGGTTCTAGTGTATACTATCGTCAGAACAACAGTATTCAGCATCCACTTTGGACTGTTAAAAACTCCAAAACAGAGCAGGATACTAAAAGGGTCTTTGGAAACATGGCCTTAACTTATGATATCAATGACAACCTTAACCTAACATATCGTTTTGGTCTGGATGTCTATAGTGAAAACAACATAACCTCTCAGAACAAAGGTGGTGTTGGTGGAAGTGTGGCTACACAAAGTGGTATCCTTCAAACATGGAACAACACCAATACACTGGTTGATCATAACATTATCCTTTCAGGACAATTTGAGATCTCTGAAAAAGTTGGCTTTAGCTTTAACGCTGGTGCCACTACAAGGAGTGAGAAATTTGATCAGAATGGTGTTGCAAGTTCAGGACAACAAGTATTTGGAGTGTTAAGACACTTTAACTTTGCGCTTCAGGATGAGATCCAATTCTTGAGAGAAAGAAACATAGCAGGGGTATACGGACAGTTAGATTTTGATTACGAACGTATGGTATATCTAACTCTTGCAGGAAGAAATGACTGGGTATCTAACCTGGCACAGGAAAATAGAGCAATTTTCTATCCTTCTGCCAGTTTATCCTTGATCCCAACGAAATTCCTTCCGGGAATAAAGAGCGATGCAGGTATCAGTTATATGAAACTTAGAGCAGGTTACGGTACATCCGCTAACTTCCCAACAGGCTATCCTGTAGCTTCTACCCTGGTATTAGATACTCAGAATTTTCAATTAGATGATGGAACTAATACGGTAACCAATGTAAGTGCCAACTTATTAGGTAACCCTAATTTGCAGCCGGAACTTTTGGAAGAATTAGAATTTGGTATAGAAACCAGGCTCTTTTCTAGCAGAGTTAGCTTAGATGCCTCTTACTATACAAGAACAACTCAGGATTTGATCATTGACAGACCTTTAGATCCTTCTACCGGTTTTACAACGACCCAAACAAACGTTGGGGAGATAAAATCTGACGGATTTGAAGTAGACCTTACTGTAAATCTATTTACAGCTCAAGATTCTGGTGATTTTACCTGGAGTGTTAACGGTAACTGGTTTACCAATGAGTCTGAAGTTACAGACCTTGGATTAGATACTGACATTGTGGTTTATGACGGGTTTACAAACCTGGGTAATGCTGCACAAGTAGGTAGCCCTCTTGGAATCATGGTAGGTAGCCGTATTCAGAGAGACGATGCCGGTAACTTCGTTGTGAATGCACAAGGAGATTATATTATAGAAGAAGGCTTGTTCGAAATTGGTGATCCAAACCCGGATTGGGTATTAAACGTTGGAAACCAGGTGAGCTACAAGAACTTTAACTTTAGCTTCTTGATGAACTATACCCATGGAGGTGACATCTATTCCAGAACCGCTTCTGTATTAATTGGTAGGGGTCTTACAACAGATGTTGTAGATCGTTTAAATACGTTCATCTTACCAGGTGTAAAAGGAGATGGTACTCCTAATGATGTTCAGATCAACAACTCTACGTTCTACTTTAATAACGTATTGTTCGGACCTGATGAACTTGGGGTATTTGATGCTTCAGTGGTTAGGCTGCAAGAAGTTTCTTTAGGATATAGCCTACCATCAAAATTCTTGGATAAGACACCATTTGGTTCTTTAAGCTTTACAGTTTCTGGATTCAACATGTGGTATGAGGCCATTAACGTTCCAAAAGGAACCAACTTCGACCCTAACGTGGCCGGTATTGGTATTGGAAATGGTAGAGGATTTGATTATCTTAACGGACCAAGTTCTAGAAGATACGGATTCAGTGTAAAAGCTTCATTTTAATAAAAACAAAAATTGATCATGAAAAACATATTTAAATATCTAAGTATTGGTTTGATCGGTGGAGTTATTTTCACTGCTTGTGAAACCACCAATTTAGACCTTGCGGATAACCCAAATGCCCTTACACCGGCACAGGCATCTCCTGATTTCTACCTCAATGAGGTACAGGTAAAATTTGCACGTGTGGTTGAGTCTCTAGGAGAAGTAGGCGCTGAGGTTACTCGTATTGAATGGATGGGTAGCAGAAACTACCAAAACGCATATTCTCCATCTACCTTTGATGGTAACTGGGAAGATGCGTATCAGGAAGTATTGATTAACGCACGAGATATGACGGCTCTGGCTGAAGAAGCTGGTTTAACCCACCATATTGCGATTGCTCAGTTTATTGAAGCATATACCGTTACACTACTGGTAGACCACTTTGGTGACATACCTTATTCTGAAGCACTTCAGGGAGCAGACAATTTGAATCCTGCGCCTGATAGTGGAGCTGACGTATATGCAGCAGCCTTAGTATTGTTAGATCAGGCTATCGCTAATTTTAATTCTAATGCTTTGGCAGATCCGGACATCGACTTTTATTACGATGGCGACTGGGATGCCTGGGTGAAAGCAGCTAATACCTTAAAATTGAGATTACATTTGAATCTTGGAAATACCAGTGCCTTTAACAGCATTATTTCCGGAGGTAATTATATTACTGATTCAGATGAAGATTTTCAGTTTCAGTGGGGAACCAATCAGGTTCAACCAGATACCAGACACCCTAACTATGGTCAGAATTACACAGACCAGGGTGGTGGAGATTATTCAACAGTTTGGATGATGAATTTAATGGACACTACTTCCGATCCACGGATACAGTACTACTACTACAGACAAGTAGATGGTACTCCAGGTTCTGAAGATGTTGATGGTAATGCTGTAGATCCTAATGAAGAAACCTTAGATTGTTCTTTACAGTCTCCTCCTCCTCAGTATGTAGCAGGTGGCTTCCCTTTCTGTACGCTAGACAATGGCTACTGGGGTAGAAATCATGGAAATGATTCTGGTATTCCACCAGATGGACTCTTAAGAACTGTAGGAGGTGTGTATCCTATTGCTGGTAAATTTGATGATAGCTCTTTTGATGCTATTTCGCTAGGTGCCGGTGGTGGTGGTAATGGTATTACGCCTTTACTTTTAGCTTCCTGGGTAGATTTCTGGAGAGCAGAAGTAGCTATGAATAGCAGTCCTGCTTCAGGGAAGGCTTTTATGCTGGCCGGTATTGCTAAATCTATTGCAAAAGTAGAGAGCTTTGGAACCAAAGATCCTGGTGCTGATCTTTCAACTGCGCCAACAGCTACAAACGTAAGTAATTTTATCGCTTCGGTAGATGCAGCTTTCGATGCAGGTAGTGATACTGAAAAGTGGAACATAATGGCCGAGCAATTCTTTATTGCAGTTAAAGGAAATGGACATGATGCTTACAATTTCTATAGAAGAAAAGGATATCCAACTGATTTGGAACCAAATTTGGAACCTAATCCCGGTGCCTTTATCAGAAGTTTCTTTTATCCAGCGAATGCCGCAAACACCAATTCTTCTTTATCGCAGAAATCTGGTGTAACCGGGCAGGTATTTTGGGATACTAATCCTGCATCACCTACATTCCCTGTTGCTAATTAATTTTAAAAAAAATTACGATGAAAAAAATTAGTGTATTTATTTTAGCATTGTCCACAACCTTCTTTATCTCCTGTGAATCGGATGATAAAGTAGTGGACCAGGTTCTAAACGACTATACGGTTGGAGCTATATTAAGAACCAGAAATCAGGAAGGAAGCCCGTACAACTCGTTTGTACCTGAATCCGAGTTCACGGTTACTGTAGAAGAACAAGATGCAGAGTTTGGAGATTTATTACAATCCATTCAATTGTATGCTTCTTTTGATGACAACCAGGACGATCCAACTGATTCTAGCGTTTCTGAACAATTGATAGAGACGTTTATGGCTAGTGATCTTACGATCGGTTCCAGAGGACTTCCAGAATTGACATATACCACCACGCTTGGTGAATCTGCCACGCTCCTTGGAGTTGGTACTGGTTACTCAGGTGGTGATGTGTTCAACTATCGTTTTGAAGTTACCTTAACTGACGGTAGCACCTGGACAAATGTAAACGGTAACGGTAACGTTACAGGTGGATCTTTTTTTAGCTCCCCTTACCTATACGCAGTTGTTGTTGCATGTATTCCTACAGCTCCTGTTGCAGGTGACTATACTTTGGATATGCAGGATTCATTCGGAGACGGATGGAACGGTGCCTCCGTAAGAGTAACGGTTGATGGTGTAGCTACAGATTACACAATTGATGATGGACTCAGCGCATCGGTTACCTTCACTATTCCAGACACAGCTACTACTGCAACATTTGAGTACGTATCTGGGGATTGGGATTCAGAAGTAACCTATCAATTATATGGCCCTTTTGGAAAGGTCGCTTTTGAAGACGGACCTAGTCCTTTCGTGGGTGATTTTACAGGCAGTTTAAGTATCTGTCTCCCGTAAGTAACACCATATAAAGGAATTTAAAGTACAAAGGCCATCCTAACGGGTGGCCTTTTTGCATTCAATATGTTTAAATTAAGGTTCCTTTTTAGTACATTTGGCGGAAATTTCTATAGTATTAAAGGACTTTTTAATACAAAGAAACGCCCCTTGATACATATGCTTTCCTATGAACAAAGGAATTTAATGTCCCAAGGACCTTTATAAATTACTTAATTATCACCAATGAAACATTTATTACTTATACTCCTTACTACATTTTTCTCCTTCTCCTGCTTTGCTCAGGTCAATGGAGCTATCCAGGGAGGAGAAGCCGGTTTATTTAATGCGGCACAGGGAGGAAATCCTATGCTCAACCTGGTTATGATGGACCTAAGGGTAAAAGAGCAGAAAACCGGCGTTGAGGAAATTCTTGGCTCCCCTTATTTAACGGATGATTTCATTAAAAGTAAAGTATATTTTGGAGAAGAGTTTGTAGGCGATTTCTTCATCAGGTACAATGCCCTGAACAGTGAGTTAGAAATAAAAGAGTCGGACCTAGCCGAGGAACGACCAAAACGCTTGCTGGCCAATCAGGACCTTAGAGTGAAATACGGGAAGAGAGAACTTCTTTTTACGACCTATATCACCAAGAAAGATGAAACCAAGAATGGGTATTTATCTATCATCTCAAAAGGCGATAAATTTACACTCTACCATAGATTAGCCGTAAAATTCAGCGAAGGTAAAGCCGCCGCAAATTCTATGGTAAATGATATCCCCAGCAGATATGCACATTTTGTGGAATACTATTATTTGAAGAATGGGGTAGACAGAATAGATCAGCTTCAGCAAAAAAAAGGAGCCCTTTTAAAGATCCTTGATAAAGAATATAAGGATGACGTTAATAGTTTCCTCAAAACTGAAAAAATAAATTTAGACGATGAGGAAGATCTTATCAGAACGTTTGAATACATAAATTCTTTGAACAAAACATCATGAAAATATCGCTTCTACATTTAATGCTTTTGAATACAGGCTTTCTCTTTTCCCAATTGGGGCCGGCACCGCAAAGCGCTTCCGTTGAGAACGATCCAATGGCAAATTTCAATAAGTGGACGCCAATGATGCAAAAATTGTTTCAACTGGTAAAAAATGATGGAGAAACTGTTAGCTATTACGTAGGTGCTGAAGTTGGTTCGGCCTATGAGACGGAAGAATTCAATAAAGGAAAGGTATTTTACAAGGAAGAAGATCTTGGTGAATTCTATTACCGGTATAATATATTTTCACGCGAAATAGAAGTAAAAAACACCCTGTTAGAAGAAGAAAAACACAAGGCCCTAATCAGGGATCCCAATGTAGTTCTTATCCCTTCTAAGGGTTCGCAGAAATACAGATTCCTGCCTTTTATTAATGAGAAAGGGGAGAAAGATGAAGGCTATCTCATTACACTGTATAAGGGAAACTCCTTTACCCTGTATAAATTCCTGGAAGTAAAATTTTCGGAGGCCAAGGCGGCGGCTAATTCTATGGTGAATCCCAAACCCAGTAAGTTTACCAATTTCACCACTTTTTATTACAAAAATGGAGATGGAGAGATCCATGAATTACCAAACAAAAAGAATAAACTACTCGCTCAATTCAACAATATTGATTCTTCTATCCTTAAGAACTTTATAAAAGAAGAAAAGACAGACTTTAAAGCGGAGGACGACTTAATCCGCTTGATGGCCTTTATAGACCAACAATAACTTATGGAAAAAAATACTCAAATCTATGGTCTACGGGCTGTTATTGAAGCTATTCAGGCCAATGAACCCATAGATAAGGTGTTTATTCAAAAAGGGCTTCACGGTGCCTTGTCCAAGGAATTAGAAGGCCTTGTACGCAAGAATGGCATCAATACTTCCTACGTTCCCCTTGAGAAGATCAATAGACTAAGTCAGAATAATCACCAGGGGGTGGTAGCTACCATTTCGCCTGTTACATTTCATACATTTGAAACTCTGGCAGACAGGGTATTGTCTCAAAAAAATGACCCGGT
>CBDUON010000077.1:0-10080 GCA_965368835.1 uncultured Eudoraea sp.
GAATATATGGCCTATAAGATCTATGAAGTGATCTCGCCCTTTCATTTTAAAACCAGAATGGTAGATATAGAGTATGTTGAGTTTAGAGGAAAGAAAAGCAAGGTACACAACATTAAAGGGTTCCTTATTGAAGATATAGATAAGGTAGCCAAGCGAGAGAATTGCAAGAAAATGAAACGGACCGTTCATCCCCTGGAACAAGATGATATATGTGCCACACAAAACGACTTTTTTCAATATATGATCGGGAATACCGATTATTCCACTGCCTACCAGCATAATCAGAAGCTAGTGTTTACGTCAGATTACAGGACGGTACCGCTACCATATGACTTTGATATGTCCGGATTGGTAGATGCCAGTTATGCAGTAGTATCACAAGTGCAGGGAGAAGTCTTGAGCATTGAAAGTGTTACAGAAAGATTGTACAGAGGTTTTGAAAGAGACGAAGCGGTTTTCCAGGAAGTACGAAAGCAATATTTAGACAACAAAGATCGCGTCTTTGAAGTTATCGATGGCTTAAAACCTCAGTTCGATAATGAAAAGGAATTCGAAATAGCACGTAATTTCATCGATGACTTCTATAATGTCCTTATTGATGATAGCAAATTCAATAAAGAGATAGTGCGAAAAGGACGTGCTAAATAGTGAAGTGATACATTAAGTTAATAACTATTAATTATTATAAATAAGCAAGTTACTTAGATTGTTTATTATAAAATAGGTTTGATTATGGTCCAGACATTGTTTGCCACAATTTGCTGACCTTCTTCCGTAGGGTGGATTCCATCTGCCTGATTAAGTTTTGGTATACCTGCCACATTTTCGAGTAAAAATGGGATCAAATACGCCTCATTCTCCTCTGCTAATGTTGGAAAGATCTGTCTAAATTCACTGGTGTAATCTTGTCCCATATTGGGAGGGATCTGCATCCCGGCCAGCACGATCTTGATATTCGGATTTTTTGCTTTTACGGCGTCTATGATGGCCTGAAGATTTTCTCTTGTTTCAGAAAGCGGGATGCCGCGAAGTCCATCATTGGCACCTAACTCCAACACAAAGATATCCACCTGCTGATTCATTAACCAATCGACCCTGTTTTCCCCGCTTGCGGTAGTTTCTCCGCTTAGACCGGCATTGATTACCCTGTAAGGCAAGGAAAGAGAATCTAATTTTTCCTGAATTATCCCCGGAAATGCTTTTTCCGGTTCCAGACCCATTCCCGCTGTTAAGCTATTTCCAAAGAATAGAATTGTCTTTGTCTTATTAGTTAAATTGGTATTGTCTTCTTTGGACAAGCTAACATTGGTATCTGCATTCGTTTCTTTTTTTGCAGTAGAATCTCCACAAGAAACAATTACAATGAGGCTAAACAGATAACAAAACTTTAACACGGTTCTCATGGAATAGGGGATTAAATTCAAAATCATTTTTATAATTTCCGCCCTTGTACCAAAAAGCTACTAAACCCAGGGGAATGGCAAAGATATTAAACGTAAGCAATCTCAAGAAATCATATTCGAGCGGATCCGGATCTCTTACCGTTCTTGATGATATCTCCTTTTCGATAGAAGAAGGAGAAACCTTCGCTATAGTTGGGCCTTCGGGAAGTGGTAAAACTACCTTATTGGGATTATCTGCTGGACTAGACAGGCCAGATTCAGGTAACATTGAACTCTGTGGAGTAGAGATAAGTACCTTAAATGAAGACGAACGTGCCTTGCTCAGAAATAGAAAAGTTGGATTTATATTTCAGGATTTTCAATTATTACCAACTTTAACCGCACAAGAGAATGTGGCGGTGCCGTTGGAGCTTCAGGGTGCTAAAAATGCGGCTGAAAAGGCAAAAAATCTGTTGGAGAAGGTTGGCCTATCCGATCGTATGCACCATTATCCATCGCAATTATCGGGTGGGGAACAACAACGGGTAGCTTTAGCAAGAGCATTTTCCAATACCCCATCCATACTTTTTGCTGATGAACCAACCGGTGAACTAGACGAAGCTACTGGACAAAAGATCATTCAATTACTATTCGACCTGAATAAAGAGGCGGGTACCACCCTTGTTATTATTACTCATGATATGGAATTAGCCAGAAAAACTCAAAAGATCTTGCGCCTCAAGGGAGGTAAGATAAGTACGGATCAAAAGATTACCGCTTAGTGAGTACTGCAAACAGCTCCATTAAAAAGGCCGGACTGGTCTGGTTATTCAAAATGGCATGGAGAGATCTTCGCTCAAATGTTGGGAAATTATTCTTGTTTATGTCTTCCATTATTATCGGCATTGCGGCGGTAGTGGCTATACAGTCTTTTGGAAATAACCTTACTGACAGCATTGCCTATCAATCTAAAGCGCTTATGGGCGCAGATTATATCATTGATAGCAGCAAACCACCCAATACAATAGTTACAGAGATCATTGATTCCTTAGGGGGTGCCAACAGCAGGGAAATTAATTTTGCCTCTATGGTTGCCTTTCCTCAAAAGGATGCTTCCAAACTGGTACAGGTCCTTGGTGTGGAAGGCGGCTTTCCTTTTTATGGCGAATTTGAAACTATACCTGCAGCTGCTTCCAGAAATTACCAAAAGAACAACGGGGCTCTGGTAGACGCTACGGTAATGTTGCAATACAACCTTAAGCCTGGTGATAGCATTAAGGTTGGGAATATTATATTACCCATAGAAGGATCATTAACATCTGTTCCAGGGAGGTCCGCATTAACAAGCAGTGTTGCACCGGCGGTATATATTCCATACAACCAATTAGAGGCCACAGGATTGCTTCAAAAGGGCAGCAGGGTTGAATATAAGTACTATTTTGTAGCCGAGCAGGGACAAGACCTGGAGGTCTTGTATGATGCCGTAGACCCCAGATTAGATGCGGAAGGAGCCGATCTTGATACACATTTGGATGAGAGCAGACGTCTGGGCAGGAGGTATAATAACTTTGGCAAATTCCTTAACATCGTTGCTTTTATTGCTTTACTACTAGGATGTATAGGTATTGCCAGTGCCGTTCATGTCTATATAAGAGGGAAGCTAAAATCTATTGCCGTTCTAAAGTGTATGGGCGCCTCCCGAAGTCAGACTTTTAAGATATTTTTAATTCAGATCGCAGGCCTGGGCGGTTTGGGTGGCCTCATAGGAACCTTGCTAGGGGTGGCTTTGCAATTGGCAGCTCCATATCTGCTAAAAGAATATCTGCCTGTAGATGTAAGCGTCTCAATATCATATCCGGCAGTTTTATTAGGACTATCGCTGGGTGTTCTGATGTCTGTTGCTTTTGCACTGTTGCCACTTCTTAAAACATGGTATGTGTCTCCATTATCCGTTTTACGGGTACAGGAAGAAAGTGATCCAAAAACTGGCAAGGCCCGACTAATTATACTTGGGATCATTTTTATATTCTTGTTTGTTTTCGCGCAACGCATTCTCAATAACTGGCGATATGCACTTTCTTTTATACTTGGGTTAATTGTAACTTTTTTACTTCTGTACGGTGTGGCCAAGCTACTAATGTGGGCTATAAAACGCTATTTTCCAACAAACTGGGGCTTTTGTTCCAGGCAGAGTTTACTGAATCTTTTCAGGCCTCAAAATCAGACAGCTACCCTGTTGTTGTCAATAGGTGTAGGTGCCTTTCTTATTAGTACCCTTTACTTTTCAAAGGACATATTACTTAGCAAAGTAGCCCTTGGAGATAACGAGAATAGTCCAAATATCATTCTCCTGGACGTTCAGACTGAGCAGGTGAACGATGTGAAGAATACCATTTTACCCAATAACATTCCTGTAATAGATAATATTCCCATTATTACCATGCGGGTGCAGGAAATTAATGGGAGATCTGTGAATGATATCAGAAATGATACAACCTCTAATATTGGCCGTTGGGTACTGAATCATGAGTTTAGGGTTACGTACCGCGACTCACTAATAGCTTCAGAAAGCATTAAGGAGGGTACCTGGGTCCCAAAGGCTGATAAAACAAAGGTTGTGCCTATTTCCGTTGCAGAGAATTTTGCTTTTGATGCCAAGGTTGGAGTAGGAGACAGGGTAATTTTCAATGTTCAGGGAGTATTGATAGAAACCGAAATTGGAAGTATTCGTGAGGTGGATTGGGGACGAGTGCAATTAAATTTCTCCGTGCTTTTCCCAACTGGAATTTTAGAAGATGCTCCGAAATTTCATGTGTTAACCACTCGTACACCCAGTAATGAAGTTTCTGCACAGTTACAAAGACAGTTGGTGTCTGGTTTTCCAAATATCTCTATCATAGACCTTCGTCAAATCCTTGAACTATTAGAAGGAATCCTGGAAAAAATTAGTCTGGTGATCAATTTTATGGCCTTGTTAAGCATCTTAACAGGGATCATTGTTTTGATAGGTGCGGTGCGGACTAGCAAGTATCAACGGATCAAAGAAAGTGTTCTGTTGAGGACCCTTGGTGCGCAAAATGCACAATTGCTAAAGATCTCATTATATGAATATGCATTTTTAGGGGTCTTAGGAAGTTTAACGGGTATATTATTATCCCTAATAGGCAGTTTCTTATTAGCTCGCTTTGTCTTTGAGGAGCCTTTTGTGCCTTCCTCAGAGCCATTTATTATCTTACTCCCCTTACTAACCTTGCTGGTAGTAGGTATTGGATTACTAAATAGCAGAAGTGTTCTCCGAAGTCCGCCTTTGGAAATTTTACGTTCTACAAGTCGTTAGAAAATAAGCACTTGCCTTAGGTCATTACTTTCTTCAGTGCGGAACCAAAGGCTTTCACCTCATCCATAGTACCGGTACTTATTCGCGCCCAATCCATCATAGGTGGAAATGGTCTTCCTATGAGCACATCTTCCTGCCCCATGGCACTGATCATCTCTCCGATAGGTCGGCCGGTTTTAAAAAAGACGAAATTAGTGTGAGATGGAATATAAGGTAAGCCCAGACTGTCCAGGGTTTTGTAGATATGTTGTTTTGCTTCGGTATTTTTCTGTAAACTAAACTTGTAAAACTCATCATCGCGCAAAGCCTCACGAGCAGCTTCAATAGCCAAAACATTTGTATTCGCCATCACCGCTTTTTTAAGTCGGGTAGCAATATCCGGCCTTGCGATAAGATATCCAATACGCATTCCTGCCAGGCCATAAACTTTTGAAAAGGTTTTAGAGACGATCACATTTCTATCTTCTTTTACCAGTTCAACCATAGAAGGGTAGTCTGGCTCCGTAATAAAATCGTAATACGCCTCATCGCTAAAAATTACGGCCTTATCATCATTAGACATGCAAAAGTCGCGCAATGATTCCTTTTTCAACAAGGTACCGGTAGGATTATTTGGGTTACAAAGAAAGATCAACCTGGTCTTACTTGTAATTCTTTTGCTCATTGCATCGAGGTCGTGTTCCATTTTTTCATTTAGCGGAACCCTGTGCACATAGGCACCAAAATATTCGGCATAAGACAACATCGCCTGAAAGGTAGGATCTGCAGCAATGATCTCACCACCCTCCAATCCATATACCAGTCCGGTTGCTTTAAGACCTTCTGTAGAGCCACCGGTGACCACTACACAATCTTTGGAAACACCTTCTTTCTCGGCAATTTCTGCAACGAGTTTAGTTAAGTATTGGAAGGGGTATCTACAAGCAATATCAAAACTATTACTAATGACAGTACGTACATTTTTAGATGGTCCGTACGGATTTTCATTGGAGTTTAGTTTTACAGGGCCATCTAACAAAAGGGGTCTAGGTTCATATTCTATTGCCATGGCGCCCAATCCACCCATAAGTGTAAAGCCACCAGTTAACCCCATAGTTTTGAGCCATTGTCTTCTGTCTATGTTTTTCATTTGTTGAAATTTAATAGAAGAAGATACAAATATTCCTTATAGGTGAGATTGCCTGCCTCAAAAATTTGAAAATAAAGTAACCAAGTTGATCTGGTTTTTACTCCAAAAGAATTATAGATCTACCCGAAAAAGCAATAAACTTTTTCAGTTAGGCATTTTCCAAATGAGAATAGAGTAAGACTAATAAAGGGTATTGGAAATAAAGATAGCGATGATAAGTAGTACCATAGCAGAGTTTACGACGAATGCAATGATCTTTTTCTCGTCTATAGGCTCGTTTTTTCCTTTGTATAAAATAACACTTCCTACGATTCCAAGCAGACCGGAAAGAACAACAGGAAAGCCAAAAAGGTAACGGGAAAGGACAGGATTAGTATTGATCATCACTGCGAGCGCAGCAATGGTCAAAAGACATAGAATTAGCTTGCTAACATTATAAGACTTAACGGTGTATTTGCTCTCTTGCTCCATAGATTCAATTTTTAAGCTTCCCACTATTGTTAAATAACTTTGATGTTCACTTTTAATCCTTCAATGATCCCGACAATACTTTGTACGGTTTCTTGCAGGTAATGCTTAATGACCACATGAGGAATACGGATAGTGGTAAAGCCATTCTTAAAAGAGTGCATAGTCTCTTCAAGATTGTTCATGGCCTGTTCATGCGTAAGCATTTGATATTCGGTATCTATCTCAATATTGAGTTTTACCCGTGAGATAGCGATATCTACTGATTTCTTTCCATCCCACCATTCTAGCATAGGATAGACGCCTATCTCTTTCAGCGCATAATACAATTGTATAGCGGCTAATGGGGTATCATTAGATTTAATAAGTTTATCGATACGCGTTTTATGCCTTCCGCATAATTCAACCCCATAGGTTTCCATGGAGGTTTTGTGATCGACATAGCTAAGTTGTTTGTTACATTCTAAACAGGTCATGCAAGTAGGTCAAAAAATGATTTGGGTTAATTATAACCTTGAGAACTATCGAATATTTTATAACATCGATGAACGACCCCCGGTTTTTAGACGAACTGCATTTTTTTAGACGAACGACACTTTTTTTAACATTTGCTATTCAATTTTATAGAGTGAATTCATGAAATTTTCGCGAAAGGGTTATTTTTAATGTACTTTCCAAATCAAAATAAAAATAGAGCGTGTTTAAAAAAATTGGTCCGGGCGTACTTGTTGCTGCTGCTTTTATAGGTCCAGGTACAATTACTACCTGCACTCTGGCGGGTGTCGACTTTGGTTTTGCGCTCTTATGGGCAATGCTGCTTTCTATACTTACAACAGTAGTATTCCAGGAAATGGCAGCGAGAATTGGGATCATTACCCAACAAGGGTTAGCAGCGAGTTTTAGAAATGAGTTAAAACGTCCTTGGGTGAGGAACCTTATGATACTGATTGTACTCTCTGCAATAGTTATTGGGAATACAGCCTATGAAGCCGGCAATATTGGCGGAGCAGTTTTGGGTATGGAAGCAATCCTTGGAGGAGGTGCCAAGTTTTGGCATGCCTGGGTAATTGGGGGCTGTGCTTTTTCCTTATTATATGTTGGATCTTATAAGGTACTGGAGAAGATCTTTATATCGCTCGTTATGCTTATGAGCATTTCTTTTGTGCTGGCAGCTGTAATTACAAAACCAGCCATAGGGGATATTCTCACCGGACTCTTCATTCCTTCACTCCCTGATGAAAGTTTATTCACAGTTGTCGCCTTGATTGGCACCACCGTAGTTCCCTACAATTTATTTTTACACGCTTCTCTGGTCAGTGAAAAATGGAAATCTGCCAAAGATCTGAAGGCGGTTCGTTGGGATACCATTCTCTCAATAGGATTGGGAGGGATTATCTCTATGGCCATTATTATTACCGCAAGTGCAAATCAGCAGTTAGAAGTAGTAAACGGACTAGATCTCGCCAAAGGCCTGGAGCCATTATATGGGCAGGCAGCCAGATACTTTATGGGGATTGGATTGTTTGCTGCCGGGATCACTTCGGCTATTACAGCCCCTTTAGCTGCAGCATACGTTGCATCTAGTTGCTTCAACTGGAAGGATGGACTGAGATCTTATAAATTTCGCTTGGTTTGGGGCTTTATACTTTTGGTAGGAGTAGTATCTCAATCGTTTCAGATACGCCCTATAGAAATCATTAAATTTGCCCAGGTGGCAAATGGTTTGCTGCTGCCGGTTATCTGTATCTTCTTATTATGGGTGGTTAATAAATCGAGTTTAATGGGAGCCTATAAGAATAAGAAGTGGCAAAATGTAGCAGGAATTCTATTGCTGCTTTTGATCATTGTTCTGGGGGTAAAGAGTATCTGGTCTGTTATTGGGAACCTATGAATAAGAAATGGATAATAGACATCAATTGTGATGTAGGGGAAGGACTTCAGAATGAAGCCCGGCTATTCCCTTTTATTTCATCTTGTAATCTTGCCTGTGGAGGCCATGCCGGTGACGCTGAGACAATGAACGAGGTGATTAGACTTGCCGTTAAACACCAAATAAAAATAGGTGCCCATCCATCCTATCCAGACAGAGAACACTTTGGCCGTAAAAGTATGTTATTGCCTTCAGATGAGTTTAAAGCAAGTATTAGCAAACAGCTAGACCATCTAGATACATTGATAATAGATCATGGAGCTTCCTTGCATCATATAAAAGCCCATGGAGCCCTGTATAATGATTTGGGTAAGGATCAGGAATTAGCGAAAACATATCTGGAATGTATTCTTCCCTATAAAGACAAAATTTCACTTTACGTATCCTTTGGTTCTGTTATAGCCGGGGAGGCATTAAAAATGGGATTTAAAATTACCTATGAAGCTTTTGGTGACCGCAATTACGAAAAGGATCTTTCTTTGGTGCCTCGGAGCCAGGCTAATGCTTTAATTACAGATCCAAAATTGGTTCTGAAACATTTACTTCTGATGATCAAAAAAGGAGTGGTGCGGGTCCCTGAAGGAGATCTGGTTCCTATTGTAGCTAATACTTTTTGTATTCACGGGGATACTGTTAGTGCGTATGAAATATTGATGTATCTTTCCGAAGAATTACCAAAGCAACATATTCATTTAGAGGAATGAATTCGTACCCCATACAAATAAAACCTTTTGGCGTTCATGCCATTCTTATTGAATGGCCCAATGAGATAGAGCGCAGTATCTTAGATGACATCCTTATTTTTAAGGACTTCCTTTTACTCAATAGTTTTAATGACAAGGAATGGGAGATGGTTCCTGCATACAATTCTTTGGCACTTATCAATATTCACAAAGAAATTGATCATAAGGCAACCTCGAACCAATTAGAAAAATTGTATCGGGAAAGAAAGGAAGGTGCAAAAAAACAAACGCATTCGTGGAGACTCCCGGTTTGTTATGATCCAGAGTTTGGAATCGATTTTGAAGAGGTTTCCAAACATACAGGAAAGTCTGTTGAACAGATTATTACATTACATACATCCGCGACATATACGGTTTACGGGATCGGGTTTTTACCCGGATTCATGTATTTAGGAGGGGTGCCAAAAGAGCTTGAAACGCCTCGTAAAGCCACTCCAAGACTTAATGTTAAAAAAGGGTCGGTGGGTCTGGCGCGAAAACAGACGGGTATTTATCCGCAAGATTGCCCAGGCGGATGGAATATTATTGGGAACTGTCCTATTCCTATTTTTAATGCAGAAAAAGAGAATCCCTGCTTTGTAAGCGTAGGTGATTCTATACAATTCTATGCTATCACAAGAGCTCAATTCGACCTTCATGTCATTCAGGCTGAAGTAGGGATCGATCTCCTAAAAAAAGAATCTTCAAGTGCTTAAAGTTATTAAAAGTGGATTTTTCACAACAGTTCAGGACCGGGGCCGATTTGGGTTCCGGCATATGGGTGTCCCTGTTTCCGGAGCAATGGACCAGGCTGCGGCCGTCCTGGCAAATGCCATGCTCGAAAATGATGAAAATGCTGCCGTCCTGGAAATAACCATGTCCGGGCCTCTTCTGGAATTTGAAGATGAAACCTGGATAGCCCTTTCAGGCGCCAACCTTTCTCCTCAATTAAACGGCAAGGATATTGACAATCACAGCGTGCACAAAGTAAATGCAGGAGATACACTGGCCTTTGGTAAGCACATAGACGGGCTAAGGGGCTACCTGGCTGTAAAAAATGGGTTTCAAACCCCTTTGGTTTTAAACAGCAGATCTTTTTACTCTCCCATCAC
>CBDUON010000078.1:0-9986 GCA_965368835.1 uncultured Eudoraea sp.
TTGTTGTCACTATTTCATAGGATTCTCTATTTTTGAAAAGGCCTTAAACTAACTGCATGAACGAAGAAAGACATAATTGGACCAAAGAGGAAGTACTGGATATCTACAATCTTCCCATGATGGAGCTGCTTTATAAGGCGGCTACTATTCACAGAGAGTATCATGATCCAAATACAGTACAGGTTTCTACGCTTTTGTCTATTAAAACAGGGGGATGTCCTGAAGACTGCGGATATTGCCCACAGGCAGCCCGCTATCATACAGATATTGAAGGGAACGATCTTATGACCGTATCCCATGTTAAGGCTCAGGCATTGAGGGCAAAGGCTTCCGGGAGTTCCAGAGTTTGTATGGGTGCTGCCTGGAGAAATGTGAAGGACGGACCAGAGTTTGATCAGGTATTGGAAATGGTTCGCACCATTAACAGGTTAGATATGGAGGTCTGTTGCACCTTAGGGATGATTACAGAAAACCAGGCGCATCGGCTTGCTGAAGCTGGACTTTATGCCTACAACCATAATCTGGATACATCAGAAGATTACTATAAGGATGTCATTTCAACAAGAGCTTTTAAAGATAGACTCGAAACCATAGATAATGTTCGGAAGAGCAACGTTACTGTATGCAGCGGAGGCATCATTGGTATGGGGGAAAAACTGGAGGACCGTGCAGGAATGTTGGTGGCATTGGCTACTCTAAATCCTCAGCCAGAGTCTGTCCCGATTAATGCGTTGGTAGCTGTTGAAGGAACACCTATGGAGGATATGGAGCCCATTCCTATTTGGGATATGATACGAATGGTAGCAGCTACCCGTATTGTGATGCCAAAGACACAGGTTCGACTGTCGGCAGGTCGTACAGAGATGAGTCGGGAAGGTCAGGCCATGTGTTTCTTTGCCGGGGCAAATTCTATTTTTGCGGGAGATAAACTATTAACTACTCCCAATCCAGATGTGAACGAGGACATGGAGATGTTCAGGCTTTTAGGACTGCAACCTCAAAAGGCTTTTGAAAAAATGCCTCAACCCAAGACCCTGGATGAAGCAGAGTCTAAATATGAAGCAATTGGTGAGCGGCCAAAATGGTCCAGACCGGGTCATACTATTGAAAGGAATGAACTGGCCAAGCAGAAGGCAAAGACTTCCTAGATCTACATCGGCAAAATACTTTCACTGAGTTTTATTTACAGATAATTTCGATTTTTTACCTTTGAGAAGTTGATTAAATGCGAACGTATTGAAATTAATTGAGATACCAAGAGTTACCACGCTTACCAAAGAACAGTTCTTAAAGGATTACTTACGGCCGCAAAGACCGGTGGTCATAGAAAAGTATATTGAGGACTGGCCTGCGTATTCCAAATGGAATTTTGATTACATCAAGGAAATAGCCGGGGAGAAGACCGTCCCACTATATGACGACAGACCTGTGGATCATAAAGAAGGCTTTAACGAGCCACATGCCACTATGAAGATGAAAGATTATATAGATCTTTTGTTAAGAGAACCTACCAAATACAGGATCTTTCTTTGGAATTTGATGAAAGAAGTTCCGGAACTTCAAAAAGATTTTTTCTTCCCTGAATTTGGCATACCCATAATGAAGGGCCTTCCCATGCTGTTTTTTGGCGGTAAGGAATCACACACTTTTATGCATTATGATATTGACCTGGCGAATATTTTTCATTTTCACTTCGCTGGCAAAAAGGAATGTATTCTTTTCCCTCAAACCGAAAACAAATTCCTTTATAAGATACCACACTCACTTATTACCCACGAATCTATCGACTTTTCTAAGCCAGATTATAAGAAATGGCCTGCCCTGAAGTTTGCGACGGGTTATAAAACTCAATTAAATCACGGCGAAGTATTGTATATGCCAGAGGGGTATTGGCACTATATGAAATATATTACTCCCGGATTTTCAATGAGTCTTAGATCTGTAGCCAGAAATCCTCTTCATTTAAGCAAGGCAATATACAATGTACTTTTTATGCGTTATTTTGACAATGGTATGCGGCGCTTAAGCGGGCAGCAATGGATAGAATGGAAGAATGAACGGGCCATAGAACGCACAAAAAAGGTCATTAAATCAATGGTATAGTTGAAGACTGTATCAATTAGGGATAAGCGTATATACTTGTTCATAAACCAATGAACTTTCCCAACCACGGTACAATAGATAGTCGGCCAGTTTTCTCTTTTGCACCTCTTTTTCTTTCCCTTTTAATTGTGTCAATTTCTTTTTTGCCAGTGTTTCAAGGGAACTTAGATAGGTGGAATCATCTAGTTCTCTAAGAGCAATTTTGATATTTATTGGCGAAATATTTCGTTTTTTTAATTCTTGTTTTATTCGGATACGCCCCCAATGCTTGGTATTAAATTTCCCCCTGGAATAATTCCGGGCAAAACGTTCTTCGTTGAGGTAGTCTTGTTCTATAAGATGGCCCATGATTTGGTCTATTGCCTCCGGAATCATATTCATTTGCCTTAACTTCATCAACACTTCCTGATGGCACCTGTCTTGATAGGTACAGTAATATTCCAGTTTTCTAGAAGCTTCAGAAAGGGTGTATGTAGGTTTTTTAAGCATTGATCAAAGGTAGTAAAACAAAAAAAGCGGCTTCTTTCGAAGCCGCTTTTTTTAAGTAATTTCCTTTCCGTCTTTGTCTTTAAAACGGTATTCAAGATATGTAAAAGCATCTCTTGGCTGGATCTTTATCCACTTTTTATGTTCCAAAAACCATTTGGAACGTATAGATGGAAATCCTTTTGTTAAGTATGCTGCAATAAACGGATGCGTATTTAAAAAGATCCCTTTATCCTTGGCAGTACTCTTCAAAATATGTTCAAGATCATCATTGATCTTTTCTATCAGCACTATAGGAGCTTCTACCTCCTGATTGCTACCACTGGGGTTTTCTTCCGTGGTTTTGATATTAACTTCCGGCCTTACACGTTGTCTGGTAATTTGAACCAAACCAAACTTGCTAGGGGGTAATATCTTATGCTTGGCTCTATCGTCTTTCATCTCATTTCTAAGATGATCGAACAATTTTTTTCTATGGTCAGATTTTACCATATCGATAAAGTCGATTACGATAATTCCTCCCATATCCCGCAGTCGTAATTGTCTTGCAATTTCTTCTGCTGCCAGCATATTTACCTCAAGGGCCGTGTCTTCCTGGGTGTTGGCTTTGTTAGATCGGTTACCGCTATTGACATCAATAACATGCAACGCCTCTGTGTGCTCAATAACCAAATAGGCTCCTTTACTCATGGACGCCGTGCGCCCAAATGAGGTTTTTATTTGTCTTTCGATCCCAAATTTTTCAAAAATAGGAACGGTTGAACTGTACAACTTTACAATGGATTCTTTATCAGGTGCAATTTCATGCACATAATCCTTCAGTTGGGCATAAAGCGTTTCATCATCCACATGGATACCTGTAAAGGAATCATTGAAAACATCTCTTAAGATTGAAGAGGCTCTATTGACCTCTACCAATACTTTGGACGGAGTGGGTGCTTTATACAATTTCTTACACATTGCTGTCCATTTGTTCAGCAAGTTTTGAAGATCCTTATCCAGTTCTGCTACTTTTTTGCCTTCTGCAACGGTTCTAATAATAACTCCAAATCCCTTTGGCTTAATACTTTTAACAAGTCTTTTAAGCCGGTCCTTTTCCTCGTTGCTTTCTATTTTTTGAGAAACAGAAACACGGTCGGAAAAAGGGACCATTACCAAATACCTGCCCGCTATAGAAAGTTCTGAACTTATACGGGGTCCTTTGGTGGAAATGGGTTCTTTTACTATTTGAACCAGAAGTGATTGATTTGCTTTTACCACATTATTTATGGTACCATGCTTATCAATATCTTTTTCTAATGGAAAATTTTTAAGGGAATAATCTCTTAGTTTCCCTGTACTCACACTTTTAACAAACTTCAACATGGACGACAATTGAGGTCCGAGATCATGATAATGCAAAAATGCGTCTTTCTCATAACCTACATTAACAAAGGCTGCATTTAGCCCAGTTACCGGTTTTCTAATCTTGGCAATAAGAATATCCCCAACATTGAAATTATGATCGTTTTCATCTTTGTGAAGTTCAATGAGTTTTCCATCTTTTAATAAGGCAAAATCGACGGCAACGGAATTGGATCTTACGATTAATTCTCTATTCACCTGAATCAATTTATATCCCGCATTTTGCGGAATGGATTAAACATTAGTTGTTACAGGTTGTATTAACCCGTCGAAATCCTTTTTAGAATTTCTATGTCAATGAACGTATTAAAACGAAAAAGTAGTTACTGAAACTACTTCTTCTTGTGGCGGTTGGCTCTTCTGCGTTTTTTTCGCTTGTGTGTGGCCACCTTATGTCTCTTTCTTTTTTTACCACTCGGCATAAAACTCTACTTTAATTTCGGTTATTATTTTACTTCTACGTTACTTTTTACTCCTTCAACAAAAACCTTTGCTGGTTTAAATGCCGGAATATTGTGAGCAGGAATTTTGATCGTTGTATTCTTCGAAATATTCCTACCTGTTTTTTCTGCTCGTGTTTTTATAATAAAGCTACCAAATCCTCTTAGGTAAACATTATCACCATTCTCGAGCGATGTTTTAACCTCCTCCATAAATGTTTCTACAGTGGCTTGTACATCACCTTTTTCTATTCCCAATTTTTCTGAGATCTTAGATACGATATCTGCTTTCGTCATGCTTGTATTTACTTATTCTGTTATTTTTTTCAGGCTTGCAAATATATAAATATTATTCATTCTTTTGTCCTAAAGAACTAATTTTAAGTCTTTAATACATTACTTTTAGTCACATTCTAAGTATGAGTACTTTTTCCAAAACAATCCTCCACTGGTATTCTAAAAATAAAAGGTCACTTCCCTGGCGAAATACAAGGGATCCGTACAAGGTGTGGTTGTCCGAGATCATCCTTCAACAAACAAGAGTAGCGCAGGGACTTCCTTACTACCAAAGTTTCATTGAGCATTACCCAAAAGTAAACCTATTGGCGGCCGCTGAGGAGTCGGATGTACTAAAACTATGGCAGGGATTGGGATACTATTCTCGCGCAAGAAATCTTCATTATACGGCCAAAACCATTACAACAGACCATAATGGTCATTTTCCTGGCTCATATGAAGAGCTAATAAAATTAAAGGGAATTGGGGATTATACAGCAAGCGCAATTTCATCTATCTGCTTTGGAGAGGCAAGACCTGTAGTAGATGGCAACGTTTACAGAGTATTAGCAAGGTATTTTGGTGTAGATCTCCCAATCAACAGCACTAAGGGAATAAAGTATTTTAAAAAATTAGCCCAGGAAGTGATGGATGCATCATCCATAAGAGAATACAATCAGGCGATCATGGAATTTGGCGCCCTGCAGTGCAGCCCTCAACGACCAGATTGTGATCATTGTCCGCTTAATTCTGGCTGTATTGCTTTACAGCAGGCAAGAGTTGCCGGCTTACCCGTAAAACTTAAAAAGAACAAAGTTAAGATCAGATATTTTAATTATCTCGTTTTTATAGACCAGCTTGGGAATACGAAACTCAAAAAACGAATTGGGAAGGGAATTTGGCAACATTTGTATGAATTTCCTCTGATAGAAACAGATACCTTAATGGAGGAGACGGAAATGTATGGCATGGTTAACTCCAGAGAAGAAAAAATAAAGGATATTGTTTTGTGGAAAGAAGATCCTATTGTCCATAAATTATCTCATCAACATCTTATAACAAGGTTTTGGATTGTAGAATTAAAGGAGGAACTTATAGGTGGAATCACTCTCGAGAGCCTTCCTCAATATCCTGTACCAGTATTGCTTGCAGAATTCCTAGAAACATTTAAAAATTCGTACTTTTGGCCTAAATCTATATCATGAGTGGAACATTGAATAAAGTGATGCTAATAGGGCATCTGGGAGATGAGGTAAAACTTCATTATTTCGAAGGAGGAAATTGTATTGGAAGATTCCCAATAGCTACCAATGAATCATATACCAATAAGCAAACCGGCGAAAAAGTGACTTCTACGGAGTGGCATAATATAGTGGTCCGTAACAAAGCAGCCGAGATCTGTGAAAAATACCTGAACAAAGGAGATAAGATCTATGTTGAAGGACGATTAAAGACCAGACAATGGCAAGGAGATGATGGCGTTACAAAATATACCACCGAAATACATGTGCAAGACTTTACCTTCCTTACTACCAAGCAGGAAAGTATAGGAAATGTGCCGCAACCTTCAGCCAAGAAAGCTCCAGCGTCCCCAAAAGGCTCCAGCTCCGAAAGAGCAGAACCACAAAGTTCTATGGCAACTTCCGAACAGGATGACGATTTGCCTTTTTGATCTTACTAACTAACTGAATTGCACGTGGATCCGGATCCCATTCAATTATTATTAGGTTTTGCAGGTAACGAAAGTCTTATAGTAATTAAAATCATTGTACTTATTGCTTTGTTGGGGTGCTCAGCGCTTGTCTCCGGAGCAGAGATTGCATTTTTCAGTCTTTCAATCACTGAGCTTAAGGAGATACAGGATGGAAATACCTCAAAAGGCAGCATCGTTGTAAAACTGCTGGAACGGCCCAAGAAATTATTGGCTACCATTCTTATTGCTAATAATGCAATAAATATTGGGATCGTTCTACTTTTTAGTGATATTGGTGACACGCTCTTTGCTTCCATAACATACCATATCATGGGTGTTCTTTCTATCCGTTTTTTATTAGAGGTAGTGGTTGCTACATTCCTAATATTAATGTTTGGTGAAATACTACCGAAAATATATGCTAATAGAAACAAGCTTATATTTTCACATTTTATGGCGTATCCGCTTAAAGTATTGGATTTCTTGTTTACTCCTTTGAGTGCTCCTATGCGTGCTACCACTATTTATATCTATGAGAAGTTCGGAAAACAAAAGACAAGTCTTAGTGTAGATCACCTATCGCAGGCGCTAGAACTAACTTCCGATGGTGATACCACAAAGGAAGAACAGAAGATTCTGGAAGGAATCGTTTCTTTTGGCAATACAGATACCAAACAAGTAATGCGGCCACGTATAGATATTTTCGCCTTGCAGGAGGACATGAAATTTCCTGAAATGCTCGAAGAGATCAAAAAACATGGGTATTCTCGTATCCCTGTCTTTTCGGATCACATAGACAAGGTAATTGGGGTACTATATGTAAAAGATCTGTTACCCTATATAGACAGAAAGAATTTTAATTGGATCACCCTAATACGTGAGCCTTATTTTGTCCCTGAGAATAAGAAATTAGACGATTTGCTCCTGGAATTCCAGGAGAAGAAGAACCATCTTGCTGTTGTCGTAGATGAATATGGAGGCACTTCCGGGATTGTTACCCTGGAGGACATCATAGAAGAAATAGTAGGAGATATCAGTGACGAATTCGATGATGAAGACCTGATCTATTCCAAACTAGACGACCACAATTACGTCTTTGATGGAAAAACAACATTAAAAGACTTTTACCGTGTCGCCAAAATTGAAAATCAATCCGATTTTGAAGAACAAAAGGGTGAGTCAGAGACCATAGCGGGATTTGTGTTGGAAATTGCAGGGAACTTCCCCAAAAGAGGGGAAAAGATCCTTTTTAAAAATTTCCAGTTCGTGGTGGAGAGCCTTGATAGAAAACGATTAAAACAGATAAAAATTACCTTACCACATGAGGTGTAATTTTCAAATAGCGGGAATATTTTTGCTTTTAATTCTAAGCGGTTGCAAAGAGGAGGTGCTTCCTAAACCCAAGGCTCAATTGCGATTAGAATATCCGAAGGGCGAATCAAAAGTGGCCCAAACAGAATACTATAGTTTTCAATACAATAGTCTGGCCACTGTGAAGAACCTTAAAAAATCTTCTTTTACCTTGGATTACCCTTCTATTAAAGGTGCAATTTATCTTACTTATAAGCCTGTAGAGAATAATTTGAACGACTTATTATCTGACGCCCAAAGGTTGTCTTATGAGCACGTGGCAAAGGCCGATAATATTCTGGAACAAAAATTTATAAATGAAGAGGATCGTGTATTTGGAATGTTCTATGAAGTTAAAGGGAATGCAGCCTCTCAGGCACAATTCTACGCCACTGATAGTACAAAACACTTTTTAACCGGCTCGCTGTATTTTTATGCAAAGCCAAATTACGATTCTATATACCCCGCGGCTGCCTATCTTCAAAATGACGTACGAAGGATCCTGGAGACCCTAAAGTGGCAGTAAGGGTAGAATAAAACATATCCGCAATGAACAAGACACAACTTTTAGCTTGTCATAATAGTATAAAGCCCTATATACATCGTACCCCTGTTTTAACATCTAGGCTTATTAATAATATTATAGGTGCTGAAGTTTTCTTTAAATGTGAAAATTTCCAGCGCATGGGGGCCTATAAAATGCGGGGAGCAACCCATGCTATTTTAAAACTTAGTCCAGAAAAGCGGACACTGGGTGTGGTTACGCATTCTTCCGGAAATTTTGCTCAGGCACTTTCTTTAGCTGCTAATATTTTAGGAGTTAAAGCGCATATAGTAATGCCCTCAACCGCACCTGAAGTAAAAAAGCAAGGAGTAAAAGAATACAGCGGCATCATCTATGAATGCGAGCCTACGCTTGAAGCAAGAAATGCCATGGCCAGGGAGATACAAGAAAGGACAGGAGCTACTTTTTTGCATCCTTCCAATGATGTTGATGTGATTCTGGGGCAAGGAACTGCAGCCCTGGAACTGCTGGAGGATCATCCCAATTTAAATGCCATTTTTGTTCCTGTTGGAGGCGGCGGACTAATAGCTGGCACGGCCATAGCTGCTGCTGCAATGGGAAAGAACTGCCAGGTTATAGGAACAGAGCCTTTTGAAGTAGACGATGCTTACAGGTCTTTAAAAAGCGGTAAAATAGAATCGAACCCTACTACAAATACTATCGCAGATGGTTTAAAAACTCAATTGGGGAGCAATACATTGCCGGTAATTTTAGAACATGTCAGGACAATAGTTCGGGTTGAAGAGGAAGAGATCATAGCGGCTATGCGACTAATTTGGGAACGAATGAAAATTATTGTAGAGCCTTCCAGCGCTGTGGCTCTGGCCGGACTTTACAAAGATCGGGAAAGTTATAAAGGCCAAAAGATCGGCATTATCATCTCAGGAGGTAATGTAGATCTGGGGAACCTCCCATTTTAATTCTCTGCTAACACCCTTTCGGCATTGGCAATACTTGTATTGATCTTTTCGCGAAGCTCGTTTACCTTTACTTCTTCTTCCTTTAACCACCCTTTTTTCTCAGTAGTGAGCTCCTTTCCATTCATTATCTCTTCATAGTCGAATCGCTCCCCAAAGCCCTTCATCCAGTCCATCATTGATTTATGCGCATCTTGAAGATCACTAATGGCCTTCAAATTCTCTTTACCCACTTCTGTAGAATCTACTTTTGGTTTTAAATCGGCGATTAGTTTGCTGATAGTGCCCATTTTTGGCATCACCTCATCATGTATAGCCATTACCTCTTTCATTTGGGAAGGGGCTTCGTTTTTCTTGGCTTCGTTTTTACAGGAAACAAGGACTAAAAAAATAGAAAAGATTACTGTGGCAGCTTTCAACTTCATTACAAGAGTTTTATTTAGGCAAAATTACAAAAGAGAGCTGTAAATAATCCGGCAAAAAGCGTCATTTTTGCGAATATTTAATATTAATATGAGTGATGTAAACCGAAAATGGTTTTACCTGATCGTTCTTTCCATCATTTGGGGAACATCCTACATATTGATCAAAAAGGGCCTGGAGGGTTTTACTCCATTACAATTAGGCTCGGTTAGAATTGTCATCACTTCCTTTTTTCTTTTTCTGGTAGGTTACCGATCTATCAGGAATATTTCAAAAAAGCAATGGTTTTGGGTGGGTCTTTCCGGTTTGTTTGGAAGTTTTATCCCTGT
>CBDUON010000079.1:0-9972 GCA_965368835.1 uncultured Eudoraea sp.
AATCCGTATTATGCGAGATTTGCCAGTTCTGGTTCAGCTACAGTGATCGGTGATGCTGCAGTGCAGAATCCATCGTTTTTCTCACTATGGATAGGAAACAATGACATCCTTAGTTTTGCCACTTCTGGCGGAGCAGGGGTTGATCAAAATGGAAACTTAGACCCCTCCACATATGGAAGTAATGATATAACAGATCCTAATGTCTTTGCAAGTGTTTATGATGGCTTGCTACAAACACTTACGGCAAATGGGGCAGATGGCGTAGTGATGAATATTCCGGATGTTACAACTATACCTTACTTTACAACAGTACCCCATAATCCTGTTCCTTTAGATGAGGCAACAGCAGCTTTGCTAAATGGCGCATATGCCGCTTATAATGGCGGAATGGCACAATTACAACAATTAGGAGCCATCTCAGCAGAAGAAGTGGCCAGAAGAACTATTTCGTTTTCAGCGGGTGCTACAAATGCTGTAGTATTGGTAGATGAAGACCTAACCGATCTTACAATATATAACCCTGCACTTATAAACATGAGACAGGCTACTGCAGAAGATCTTGTAGTACTTACTGCCCGATCCTTTATTGGAACTCTGGCCGATCCCAATAACCCAACTTCTATCAATGGAGTTGCTGTACCGTTGGCAGATGAATGGGTATTAACCCCGGAAGAGCAGTTGGCCGTTGCCACAGCTACTGCAGCTTATAATCAGACTATCTCTGCGTTAGCTCAGGTCTATGACGTAGCTTTAGTGGATGCCAACGCTTTTTTATCCACTTTTGCAGCTTCCGGTTTCCCTTTAAGTGATGGGAGTACTGTAAGGGCAACATACGGAACGGGCGGCGGATTTTCCTTAGACGGAGTTCATCCTTCCCCCAGAGGGTACGCGCTTTTAGCTAATTTGATGGTAGAAGCGATCAATGCAAAATACGGTTCTAATCTTCCGGGCGTAGATCCATTGGATTTTACCGGGCTATACTTACAATAAAAAATAAATTCTTATTTTAAAGGCACCTTTTAAAGGTGCCTTTTTGATTTCTAACCTAATTGAAAATCTTATGAAACTTATTCTTCGTGTTCTCCTTAGCGCCCTGGCAGTGGTCTTATTGGCCAAGCTTTTAAGTGGTATTTATGTTGATACATATACTACTGCAATTATTGTAGCCATCGTTCTCAGCTTGCTCAATTTTATTGTTAGGCCTGTTCTGGTGATACTTACCTTACCAGTAACCATTCTAACGCTCGGACTTTTTCTGCTTATCATTAATGCGATAATCATCCTTTTGGCAGATTATTTAGTACCTGGTTTTGGGGTTGAGAACATTTGGTGGGCCCTGCTATTTAGCTTACTGCTTTCATTTCTTCAATCCATATTTTTTTCAATTTTAAAGGAGCCTAAAGAGACCTTATAAGCTGCGGTATAGACAACGTTCTAAAAACTTGTTCTGCTCTATAAAATGTATTATTTTTGCATCCCCTTACGGGACTGTAAATAGAAGAAATAGATGAATATTACCAAGGAGCAAATAGACGACCTAAACGCTGTAGTTAAGGTAGCTATCACAAAAGAAGACTACCAGGACAAGGTAGAAAAGATCCTTAAGGATTATCGTAAACAGGCTAATATACCTGGGTTCAGAAAAGGACAGGTCCCCATGGGGCTTATTAAGAAGCAGTACGGCAAGGCTGTACTGGTAGATGAGGTTAACAAATTATTACAGGACAATCTCAACAAATACCTCAACGAGGAAAAACTAGACGTGTTGGGTAATCCTTTACCAAAACAACAAGATAGTTTTGATTGGGACAGGGACGAGTTTGCTTTTGAATTTGAGTTGGGCCTTGCCCCGGAATTCGATGCTTCCTTAAAAACCAAGAAACCGGTTATACAATACAAAATAGTTGCTGACAAGAAAATGATTGATGAGCAGTTAGAGCGTATTCAAAAACAATACGGGAAACTGATCTCCAAAAAAGTAGTGGCAAAAAATGATGAAGTAACAGGAACCTTTGTCAACGAAGCTGAGGAAATTGAGCACAAATCTACGGTAGAGCTCGATAAAATCAAGAATAAAAAGGCACTGGATGCCTTACTTGGCAAAAAACCAGGCGATGTGGTTACCTTAAAAACCAAGGGTCTTTTTAAAGAAGATTATTTACTTTCTGGTGCTTTAGGAATCAATAAAGAAAAAGCAGATAAGTTAAACATTGAAGTAAACTTCACCTTAGAAGAGATCAATGAGCGCGAGTTGGCAGAATTAAACCAGGAGTTGTTTGACAAGCTTTTTGGAAAGGACACCATAACTTCTGTGAAAGAACTAAAAGACCGTCTTAAAGAAGATGCTGAGAAGCAATTTGAACAACAATCGGATCAAAAGCTTCTGAATGATGTAACTGAACGGCTGATTGATACTACTAAATTTGATTTGCCTTCAGGGTTTTTAAAGAAATGGATACAGATGACCGGTGAGAAACCTCTATCTGAAGAAGAAGCTCATGATGAATATGAGAAATCCGAAAAAGGCTTGCGCTATCAATTAATTGAAGGAAAGATCATAAAAGATCACAATGTTGAGATCAGCTTTGATGAGCTAAAAGAATTTGCAAAAGGCTTTATAAAATCTCAAATGGCTCAATACGGACAAATGAATCCGAAGGAAGAAGAGCTAGAATCCATTGCCGGAAGAGTAATGAGCAATCAGGAAGAAGTAAAAAGACTATCGGAACAATTGATGAGTCAAAAATTGCTTACCCTCTACAAGGAAAAGGCTAACTTAAAAGTGAAAGAGGTTACCTATGAAAATTTTGTAAAAGAGGTCTACGGTTAATAACCCCCGTCAGCGAGAATAATATCCTGAATACCATAGGAATTCTCTTTGTTAAGACTTTTATAAAATAGGATGCGGCCGTTAAACTGCGAGCAATTTTCATTAAAAATAAGTATCTTTACAGAGCCGAATGCTATTAATTCGGCTCCTTTTTTTTATAATATAATTATACCACTATAATGGATTACGGAAAAGAATTCAAAAACTTCGCCATAAAAGATCAGGGCATCAATAGCATGTATTATGATGAGGTTTTACGCAGCATGTACCCTGTAAATATGACACCCAATATTATTGAAGAGCGGCAATTAAACGCCATAGCCATGGACGTTTTCTCGCGACTTATGATGGATAGGATCATCTTTTTAGGAACAGGGATCAATGAACAGGTGGCCAATATTGTACAGGCACAACTGTTGTTCCTGGCCAGTGCTGATTCTTCCAAAGACATACAGATCTATATTAATTCTCCGGGAGGAAGTGTATATGCCGGCTTGGGGATCTATGATACCATGCAATTCATTAAGCCCGATGTTGCGACTATCTGTACAGGTATGGCCGCATCCATGGCTGCAGTTCTGTTATGTGCAGGAGAGAAAGGAAAACGCAGTGGACTTAAGCACTCCAGAGTAATGATCCACCAGCCCATGTCCGGAGCTCAGGGACAGGCCAGTGATATAGAAATTGCGGCCCAGGAGGTTTTAAAGATCAAGGATGAACTTTATAATATTATTTCTTCTCATTCCGGTCAATCTTTTGACAAGGTTTATGAAGACAGTGACAGAGACTACTGGATGAAGGCAGAAGAGGCAAAAAAATACGGAATGATAGATGAGATCCTGGTTAGGGACAAAGAATAAAACACTAGGGTCTATACCTAAAGAATGTAGCCTCTTGACCCACGAATAAACCAAAATCAGAATTATTTCGTTATAATAGCCGATAGCATTAAAAAATATGGCCAAGGAAAACTTAGAATGTTCTTTTTGTGGCAGGAAAAAACCTGAGACCAACCTCCTTATTGCGGGGCTGGACGCTCATATCTGTGATCGATGTATAGAACAGGCACATGGCATTGTTTCTGAGGAATCTAAACAATCCAAAACAGACGACCTTTCTTCAGAATTGACCTTAAAGAAGCCAAAGGAGATAAAAGAATTCCTGGATAGTTTTATCATAGGCCAGAGCAGAACTAAAAAGGTGTTGTCTGTTGCAGTTTACAATCACTACAAACGACTTTTGCAGCCCAGTTCCAAGGAAGATGAAATAGAGATCCAAAAGAGTAATATCATTATGGTTGGGCAAACCGGGACAGGGAAGACCCTTATGGCCCGTACTATTGCCAAAATGCTCAATGTACCCTTGGCAATTGTAGATGCTACTGTTCTTACAGAGGCAGGATATGTAGGGGAAGATGTAGAAAGTATTCTTACAAGACTCTTGCAAGCGGCAGACTATAACTTAGAAAAGGCCGAGCGGGGAATCGTTTTTATAGATGAAATAGATAAGATAGCACGCAAAAGTGATAACCCTTCCATTACGCGCGATGTATCTGGCGAAGGTGTGCAACAGGGATTGTTAAAACTTCTCGAAGGCACCATGGTAAACGTGCCGCCAAAAGGGGGACGGAAACATCCTGATCAAAAATTCATTGAAGTAAATACAGAGAACATTCTTTTTGTGGCTGGTGGTGCTTTTGATGGGATAGAACGAATTATCACCAAAAGACTTAACATGCAGGCTATTGGCTATAGTGCAGCCCGCACGGAAGAGAATATAGATGAAGACAATGTACTACAATATATTATTCCAAGAGACCTTAAAGAATTTGGTTTGATCCCAGAGATCATTGGTAGATTACCAGTACTTACACATATGAATCCGCTCGATAAGAAAACCCTTAGGGCCATACTTACCGAACCCAAGAATGCCATCATTAAACAATATGAAAAATTGTTTTCTATGGATGGTATCAGCTTTGAGATCACCGAACAGGCCCTGGATTACATTGTTGACAAAGCTATTGAATACAAACTAGGCGCCAGAGGCTTGCGTTCTCTCTGTGAAGCAGTCTTTACAGATGCCATGTTTGAACTACCCAGTAGTGATGATAAGGAATTTAAGGTAACGAAACCTTATGCCGAAGAGAAACTTTCCTTCGAGACCATCAAGAAATTAAAGGCGGTATCCTAAAGTTGAAATTTTTTGTGAATAACAGCTTCCAAAAGACTTAAACAGACTTTTTGGATGATCATCTCATCTGTATATAATTCATGCCCGTAATTTGGCAGTACTTCTAAGGAAATTCCTTTAGAAGCGGCCCATTCTTCAGATGGCATGGCTTCTTCTTTTTCGCCGAATAATAAGCGTACGGGGCAATCTGGTTTAGGAGCATCCAGAGGAAGTTCAATTGGTGAAACTGCGTATAAGGATTTCATAGGCAGCCCTTGCAAGGCGGCATTCCAGGCCACCGTACCTCCTGCACAAAAAGTTAAATAATGGCAAGCTTCCTTTTCCTTATTGATCAACTGTGCTACGGCCGTATCCATACCGCCATTTTGAAATGCTTCAAGGAGATTTTCAGGAGTACAAACAACAAGATCTACCCCTGCCAAATGCTGAGTGTCGTGATATTGAATATCAAAGTATTGTTGTAAGTAGCCAAGATAAGAAGTGATCCAAAGTCCTTTCTTTGAACCCCACATATCTGATAGGATAACAAGTTTTTCTGCCATAATAATATACTTTTAGGTTAAGTATGGAGGCTCAATTTGTACATTATTTAGGTAAATCTCCTATTTAATTGTCGATTGGTTGCATTTCATCGACCTAATATTGAATTGACTGGTTTTGAGGGAACTAGAAGTATTATTGATTCATCTGAAGTAATTCATCCAAATAGGCTCTGTCATTAGATAATCTGGGGATTTTGTGCTGTCCTCCTAGCTTATCCTTAGATTTTAGCCAATCGTAAAAAAGATTTTCACGGGCCACATTTATCTTAGGCATGTTTAGGGTCATATTATTATAGCGCTTTGCCTCGTAATCTGAATTTAAAGATTTTAAGGCCCTGTCTAATGATTCTGTAAAATCACCCAACTTTTCCGGCGCCTGCCTAAATTCTATCATCCATTCATGGGCTCCTTTCTCCTTTCCGGACATAAAAACAGGAGCTACCGTATAATCCTTGATCTGCGCTCCGGTCTTATCACAGATCTGCTTCAGTGCTTCCTCCGCATTCTCTATAATAAGCTCTTCCCCAAAGACGTTGATGAAATGTTTTGTTCGACCGGTGATCTTGATCCGATAAGGATCTGTAGAAGTAAACCGAACCGTATCTCCTATTTTATATCGCCAGAGCCCTGCATTTGTGGTGATGATGATGGCGTAATTTTTTCCTATTTCCACATCCCAAAGGGCTATGGCTTGTTGCTCTTCAGAACCATAGATATTCATAGGGATAAACTCATAAAAAATGCCATAATCTAACATCAGCAAAAGATCGTCTGCATTATTCCTGTCCTGAATAGCAAAAAATCCTTCCGAGGCATTATAGATCTCGTAGTACTTAAAATTTTTCCTCGGTAGTAATTTTGAAAATTGGTCCTTATATGGATTAAAATTCACGCCCCCGTGAAAATAGACCTCCAGATTTTCCCAGATCTCAAAAAGGTGTTCCTTGCCGGTCTCCTCCAGCACATTATTCAACAAGACCAACATCCAGGATGGTACCCCGGCAAGACTGGTAACATTCTCCTGTATACTTTCCTGAATAATAGCATGCATCTTTGTCTCCCATTCACTCATCAGGGATATCTTATTACTGGGCGTGCTACTCAACTCGGCCCAAAAGGGCATGTTATCTATAAGGATGGCCGAGAGATCGCCAAAAAAGGTGCCATTGTCCTCATAGAGTTCCTTACTGCCACCAAGACGCAGACTCTTCCCGGTAAATAACTGGGAATTCTCATTGTTGTTAAGATAGAGGCAGAGAAGATCTTTGCCCGACTTATAATGACAATCTTCCAGGGCTTCTTCACTAACAGGAATGAATTTACTTTTTGCATTGGTAGTGCCACTGCTTTTAGCAAACCATTTAATGGTAGTTGGCCAGAAAATATTCTGCTCCCCCTTCCTGGTCCGCTCTATGATGGGTTCCATCTCTTCGTATGAAACAATGGGCAGTCTTTCCTGAAACTCTCTGTATTGGGTGATAGAAGCAAAATCGTACTTCTTCCCTATCTCCGTATCCTCTGCAATTTCGAGCAGTTGATGTAATACCTCCTCCTGTACCTCTGCAGGGTATTTAAGGAAGAGCTCTATCTGATGATAGCGCTTTTTAAGCAACCACGAAGCAATGGAGTTAAATAATGGAATGGGCATTTTTCGGTATCTTTGGCTAGCTAAAAATAGGGTTAAAAGGTAACAATTAAAATTGGATAATTTATAACTAAGGAAGATGCTATACGAAGGTGTATTACGGAAAATGAAAACCGAAATAGGAGAGCCTATTCAGTATTATTTAGTATTTGAAAATGATTTTCTAAATGTGAATCAAGTATTAAATACTACCTTGAGCATTCAGTTTCTAAAATATCAATGCCTGAACTGCGGTTTAGAACGACCTATTTTTCGCCAGGGATTTTGCAGGAACTGTTTTTATGAGATCCCTTCTGCCGGGGAGTGGATCATGCACCCCGAATTGAGTACTGCTCATCTGGATAAAGAAGACAGGGACCTGGATTATGAAAAAAAGGTGCAGTTACAACCCCATATTGTCTACCTCGCCAATTCTAGCAACGTAAAAGTGGGAGTAACACGCAAGACCCAGGTGCCTACGCGCTGGATAGATCAGGGAGCCCATGAGGCCATTGAGATAGTTGAAGTGCCCAACCGTTACCTTGCCGGGATCACTGAGGTGGCATTAAAAGACCACGTTGGAGATAAGACCAACTGGAGAAAAATGCTTACGAATACTATAGATGATGAAGATTTGGTAGCCTGGCGCAACAAGTTAAAACAATACATTCCGGAAGAGGCAGCTCCTTATTTTATTGAAAACAATAAGGAGACTGAGCTCCATTTTCCGGTATTGAGGTACCCCGAAAAGGTAAAAAGCCTAAATCTGGATAAGACACCTCAGTTTCAAGGTAAATTAATGGGAATAAAAGGACAATACCTTTTATTTGAAGACAATACCGTCTTTAATATCCGTGGCAATGAAGGCTATTACGTATCTCTGGGTCTTATTTAATTGAGTCCTTTTTTACCACTACCGTATCCTTTTTCTTTTTCTTTAATAAGCCTCCAAGGACAGATTTAGCAGCATCTTTTACCACATCATTAGTTGTAGTAGCTGCAGTGCTATCTTTTTTGGTAGAATCTGCTTTTTTGGTATTCGTTTTAAGAATTCCTCCCAAAGTTTCCTTTACGGCATCTGTTGTGGAAGTTTTTGTCGTTGTTGAATCTGTTTTCCCTTTTTTTCCGGCAAGCAGCCCTTCTAATAAGGTTGATGCTTTCTCCTTCCCTTTATTAACCAACTTTTGTTTTTCGATCTCAATAAGACTGGCTGTAAGGTTTTTTACCCCGGATGTTAGATCGGTCGTTACCTTTGGACTATTGTACATTCCGCCAATAGACACGCCTACAGGAATTGTTAGATTTTGCAAGCTGCTGTCATCTATCTTGGCTATCAGATTGGTAACTTCAGAGCCAAGGTACTTGGCCGGGACCTGCAAAGTAGCCTTGTAATTCAGATTCTTGTCAAAGCTATGACTTCCATTTACGGTGACTCCTATGTCCTGATAACTGAACGTAATTGGCTTTACAGTAACTACACCATCCTTAAATGAAAGCGCTGTTTTAAGACCATTTAGATTGAGCTTCTCTGGTTTGAAGAAATTGAGCTGCGTGGCCATGGCATTGAGTACATTAGCCTTTTCCGGACTAATCCTGGTTTCAAAAAGCTGAGCCAGCACATCTCCTGTAATGGTCGCTAGATCTGGAGTAAAATCTGAACTTAAATTCCCTGAGAGCTCAATGGTAGTATTTAATTTTCCCTGCAATGCCGCTGCAACCGGAGCCAGCGCTTTTAAAAGAGTAAGTTCCTTAAAAGCCTCAGCTAATTGAAATTCTTCTGCCCCCAAGCGCATAACAAAAGTTGGGGTATCTGCCTTCGTAGACACCTCTCCATTCATGGCTAATTTGCCACTGAACAAAGAAGAAGTTAAATTGCTTAATGTGGCAGTTTCATCCTTTATCCGTAAAACTCCTTCCACATTCTTCAAGACTAGATTGTCATACAAAACAGTTTGTGCCTTCGCGTTTATGGTACAATTTAGAAAAGACGGAATCTTAATACTGGCTTCATCCACTGTCGATTTGGCCTTTTTATCTTCTGAAATATTACTTTCAGCAACCATAAAATCGTTGAGTGAAAAAGTATTGGAGACCAGGTTGAAATTCCCTTCCACTTCTTCCTTATTAAACATAAAACCCAATAAATTATTCAGGGTACCAGATACATTAAAGTCGGTTTTACCCAAAGTTCCCTGCATCTTGTTAAGGCTCACTCTTTCCGGTTTAAAATCTAATGCGATGGCTTGAAATTGTACCGGCGCGGTTAATTCCTCATTACTATACTCAAAACCTTCAATGCTCAGCTGCCCTGAAGTGCGTGTCTTGGCATACTGCTTTTTCTCCAGTGAGGCCATATCAAATGCTGTGGAAACCTTGGCTTTCAACAAACCTTTCAGATCCTTTTCAGCAGCGTAGGGATAAGCTCGGGACAAGTTGGCCAGATTCATATTGGCATCTATCTGTGCATCTACCTTAGTGTTGCCTGTAAGATCCCATACTTTTGCATTCATGGCGAAGCGGTCCTGATCTATCCCAAAAGAAGCCTTCTCTATAGTAACATAGGTGTCTTCTGTAAGCCCCGTCTTGTTGGTTACTTCGGCAGCAATGACTATGTTTTCAACAGCTTTTGGCAGATCGGGGTATTTAAATGACGCATTGTCTGATCTTATATCTATCCTAAAAGTTGGAATATGGGTATCATCCATCTTCCCCTTAAATTCTCCTTCCACCGTAAAATTCCCGGTAGTAGCAACATCCTTAATGTTTTTGGAATATTCCTCAGG
>CBDUON010000080.1:0-9892 GCA_965368835.1 uncultured Eudoraea sp.
ATAGGATTATTTATTTCAAACTTTACAGATACGCAGCAACAAGCCATGTTTATTGCCTGGTTCTTTATGGTGATATTTATTTTGATGAGTGGTTTGTTTACGCCCATTGAAAGCATGCCGAGATGGGCTCAAATACTCACGGAATTTAATCCAATAAAGTACTTTGTTGAAGTAATGCGCATGGTAATGCTAAAAGGCTCAAACTTTATGGATATTCTGCCGCAATTATTAAAAACACTACTGTATGCACTTGTAATGAATGGCTTGGCGGTTTGGAGTTATAAAAAAACGACTTAAAATATGAGGTATGAAATCAACAAAAAACATCAAATTATCCAAAGATGAATCCCTTTTTGTTAGAGGTCCATTATCTCGTTATAAGGAATTGACCTTTGCCTTTAATGTCTTTTTTAATTTCATCAAGGCTTTTAGAAAAATGCACTTTATTGGGCCGTGTGTTACTGTATTTGGTTCTGCACGGTTTTCAGAAGATTCTGAACATTACAAAAATGCCGTAAAAATTGGGGCGGCCTTATCAAATACCGGATTTACGGTGATGACTGGTGGTGGCCCTGGTATTATGGAGGCTGCCAATAAAGGTGCTTTTGAAGCCGGCGGACATTCTGTTGGTTGCAATATCATCTTACCTTTTGAACAAGAGCCAAATCCGTATCTGCACAAATGGATTAATATTCCATACTTCTTTTTAAGGAAGGTCATTCTTGTAAAATATTCGTATGCCTTTGTTGTTATGCCGGGTGGCATTGGCACCTTGGACGAATTGTTTGAAGCACTAACCCTAATTCAAACCAAAGTTATTAAGGACTTTCCGGTGGTAATTTTTGATTCGGAATATCACAAAGAATTATGTCAACATATCCAATTAATGGCTGAAAATGAAAGCATCAGTCCGGAAGACATGAAACTGTTATTTGTAACCGATTCTGTGGACGATTTAATTGCGCATATAGAAACACATTCCATTAAAAAGTTCGGTCTGGTTAAAAAGCAGGTCAAACCTAAATGGTGGTTAGGCGAACAATAAAACAATACGAAATGAAAAATAGAACGATCATTACAACCATAAGTGCTATTGTTTTAGCCTTGTTTGCATTGCTCACTTTATTTTTAAGCAGCGCTGTAATTTTTGATTGGTTTGGTATTAGAGCGAAAGAAGGCAACTATGTCTTGTTTATAGTTTGGGCGAACTTTATTTGCAGTGTATTGTACTTAATTGCTGTTTACGGCTTCTTAAAACGTGTGAAGTGGACAGTTTGGGTGCTTTTAACAGCCTTATTGATTTTAATTGCAGCCTTTGTTGCTTTACAGTTTTACATTGGCAATGGCGGCATTTACGAAGCTAAAACAGTAAAAGCCATGATCTTTAGGATGTTGGTTACTTTAAGTTTTTCACTTATTGCCTTTTTCTATATCAACAAGCAGCTTAAAAATCCAAAATAAATGAAAGCAAAAGCTTGGCTTATAGTATTGCTTTTGTTGTCTGAACATCTTGCGTATTCACAAAATAAGATCGGACCACTTCCGCAACTAGATCTTTATAAAATAGCTCTGATTAATCAAAGTGATAGTTATATCACCTTTCCAACGGATATTGGCAATCTGGAACCCTTGCTGTTTGAGGCCAATGTAAATCCTTCATTTATTGTTCGGAAACGAAAGGATTCAAAATTAATGGCTGTGTTAACGCCACAGATTATTATTAGGATGTATAATGAAGAATCCTATCCTGTTCGCACTCCAAGTTATATTCCACAGATTACATTTTATTATTTAGTCAATAAAAAAGATGCACAAAATTACTTGGGAATATTTGGAAAAATAGCGCATCATTCAAATGGGCAAGATGGTAGTTTCTACAATGATGACGGCAGTATCAACCTGCAAACCGGAAATTATGCGACTAACTATCTGGAGCTGGGTATACTCAAAACATCATATAGCAACAGCTTAAAAGCAATAAAAACAATAAAAAGCTCGATTGAAATTCATCCAAATAGTTGGATATTGGAAGAGCTTAAAGGCCAGTTTAGTGCCGTGCGGTGGCATAATTCATTTACCTCCTTTAAATTTCCTTTAAACGAGGCTCAAAGCGATAGGGCAAATTTTTCATTAAAAGCTGAAACAACACTCATGCTCGATAATTATAATGGTTTGCCAATGTTTGATTTAGACAGAGTTAATGCAAGCCTTAGCTTCTACTATCATCCAAAAATTTTTGAAGATGTTGGGATATTTGTTCAATTTTATCATGGTATGGATTACTACAATATCTATTTTAAGCACCAAATATCTGTTATCCGGTTTGGTATAATGACAGAAATCCTAAGATTCTAATACAATAAGGTAATATGGAAAAGCAGGTTTACATTAAGAAGAGCAATGATGAGATAGAACTTTTTTCATTCGAAAAATTAAAAAGATCCCTGCAATCTGCGGGAGCATCTAATGATGAGATTGAAACTATAATACATAGCATTCAACCAACTATTTATGATGGTATTACATCCAACAAAATATATAAAAAAGCATTTGCGACATTAAAAAAACTCAATAAAGTGTCTGCTTCCCGCTACAGTTTAAAACGTGCCATATTAGATCTAGGTCCAACAGGGTATCCGTTTGAACGACTCGTAGGAGCTCTATTAAAAGAAAAAGGGTTTAAAACACAGGTAAGCATTGTTTTAAACGGTGAATGTATAACCCATGAAATTGATGTCTTGGCAGAAAAAGATGGAAATGTCTATGCGATAGAATGTAAATTTCATTCAGATATCAAAAATTCAAACAGTGTAAAAGTGCCTTTATATATTAACTCCAGATTTTTAGACATTCAGAAACAATGGAATTCTGATCCAAAAAAAACAAACCATCTAAAACAAGGGTGGTTGGTAACTAACACTCGATTTAGCGAAGATGCCATAAATTATGCAAAATGTGTCGGTTTGACCTTATTAAGCTGGGACTATCCAAAAAATAATGGTTTAAAATCTAATATTGACAGCATGGCCTTATATCCGGTGACAACCTTAACAACACTAAATAAAAAGGAAAAGCACCAACTTATAGAGAAAGATGTTGTTTTGGTTAAAGAACTAATTAACGCAACAGCGAAAATGAAAAGTATAGGATTATCAGATCTTAGAATTAAACGTGTTTTAGAGGAAGTAAAAGCACTCTGTCATTTAACACCTCACAATGCCTAACTGCTTTCAGCCAAAGAAGTTTTGGTCATATACAAAGTATTTAATGCCCATATTTCTATTCAGGTTAAAAACAACTATTAGAAGACTTCCCTCCCTTTGCCGGTCAATGGCAGTATATTTGCTTTTTATAAGCACTTCAATTTACCCGAGCATTTTTAGCATTAATTAGATATGGCATTTAAAAAGTTGCATCCTCACTTACTGGAAAGATTAGAAGTAGTTGAAATTGAAACCCCTACTCCATTACAGAAAAGGTGTATTCCCGTAATAAAGAGTGGTGCCAATGTCTATTGCACGGCTCCTAAAGAAAGTGGGAAAACTACCGCTTTAATCCTTACTACGCTGCAAAAACTAAAGTGTGAGGCGGAGGGAAAGGCCCCAAGAGCCATTGTACTGGTTGAAAATAAGGAAAAAGCCCTGGAATTATATTCGGCGTTTTTAGAATACACAAAATATAGTTCCCTTAGAGTCTATGTAGGATATACTCAGCTGCATATTGATGTTCAAAAGTCGGAAATATTTGAGGGGATAGACATCCTTATTACCACCCCAAGATCTTTGCATAAATTGTTTTTACTGAATGGAGTAAATACGGCTCAGCTAAAAATTTGTTCTATTGATGACGGGGATTTTCTGATACAAAAACCAGAGTATACCGCCATGCTTGCCATTACACAAAGTATACGAAAATGTCAGTATGTACTGTATTCAGAAAAGCTGCATCCCAGCCTGAAACGCTTTGAGTCTTACTTTATGGAACGGGCTCAGTACATTGGTAGTGCAGTAAAATAATTCCTCTCATTGTATTCTACCAAATTTTTGAAACCTTAGGATAAAAGATCGCTTATACCCTGCTTACTCTAACCTTTTTCTTTTTTAAACGTGAATTATTCAGTTTTTCTACCAATTCATTGGCAATGGTTACCGGCACGGCAACAAAGGCACAATCTTGCTTTAGTTCTATAACCCCTAATTGGTCTTTGTTGATGTTGCCTTGTTTAAAAAAGAGTCCGGCGATATCTCCCTTGGATATTTTATCTTTTCTCCCTCCGGAAATAAACAAGGTTTCCCAAAATTGTGGCTTAGCAGGTGGTTTCTTAGAAATGTCTATGGGTTTATCATTTTTTATAAACCCTGGCAGGCGACCCTTTGCCCAATGCAGCACATAGGCCGTGCCTTTTGCATTTACCCGTGCTGTTCTGCCATTTCTGTGCGTAAACTCTTCTACTGTCCTGGGAAGCTCAAAATGAATGATATAGTTCATCTCAGGGATGTCTATGCCCCTTGCGGCAAGATCTGTGGCGATAAGCACCAGACAACTTCCGTTTCTAAATTTAATCAGAGAGCGTTCCCTGTCTCGTTGCTCCATCCCTCCGGAAAAACACCCATACGTAATGCCGTGTTTCTCCAAATGCCCACTTACCAAATCTATGCTTTCTCTTAGATTGCAAAAAATGATGCCGCGTTCATTGCCAATATGTTGCAACAAATCAACCAGGGTTGCTAACTTATTTTTATCCGGAGCCACTACTATTTTAATGGCCAGTTTAGACGCTACTTTATCTTTTAAATAATTGATTGTCACAGGTTTATCTAACCTTACAAAACCGGGTACTTGAACCCCCATGGTTGCAGAGGTCAGAATGCGTTTGTTGACATGTTGCAGTTCCCCTATGATCTCGCTCATCTCCTCTTCAAAGCCTGTTTCCAGAGACTTATCAAATTCATCTAAAACCAGGGTTTTAATACTCGTTTTTAAGAAACGGCCACTCCTAAAATGATCTGCAATTCTTCCCGGTGTTCCTATTAAAATGGCAGGGGTGTGTTTTAGTTCAATTTTATCTTTGGACATTGGCCTGCCTCCATACACTGCATTTACCTTAACCCCAGATCCCATATTTCTAACCACCTGTTCTATTTGTATAGCCAGTTCCCGGGAAGGCACCAGGATCAATGCCTGTACCTGCCTGCTTTCCGGGTCTAAGGTTTCAATGATGGGCAGGAGAAATGCCAGGGTTTTGCCTGTGCCTGTGGGCGAAAGAAGAATGGTATTCGTCGTTTTTTTAATAACAGCAATAGCTTCTTCCTGCATGGGATTTAATGCAGCTATTTGTAACTTTTCTAAAATATCTTGTTGTTCTCTAATACTATTAGCCATAAGGATTACTTCTTTTGGGAAGCTGGGGTTTGTGAATGCACTGCACTCTTTTGAGATATAGTGTCTGCCAACACTTTTTCTATCAATTCTTCTTTTGTTAAATGATGGAACAGGGTTTTTATTTTTTCTTTGGTTTCATTGGAAATGGTACGGTTAGGCTTGGTCTTAAATACCTTTTTGGCCCACAGTACCAAATTAGTTTCTTCCCTATTTTCAGGGTTTTGCTTTTTATATTCACTAAAAACAAGCCCTAATTCTTTTTCAAATTCTGGAATACTTTTGAGTTCTTCTTGCTGTATGATGCTTATTGAGAGGCCCTCTGCTCCTGCCCTGGCCGTTCTGCCACTTCTGTGTACGTAGGCTTCATACGTATCTGGCAGGTGGTAATTTACTACGTAGGAGGTCTCTTTTACATCAATTCCACGAGCTGCCAGGTCTGTAGCTACAAGAATATCTATAAATCCTTCTCTGAATTGTCCCATGATCCTATCGCGTATCCCCTGGGATAAGCTACCGTGAATGGAGCCGGATGAGAATTTGTTGATTGCGAGATTCTTTGCCAGTTTATTAACGGCGGCCTTGGTTCTACAGAAAATAATACCGCGCTCTCCCTCCTTAGAATGCAGAAAATGAAGCAATACCTCCAGCTTTTCTATGGGTTCTACCACCACGTATTGATGCGTTATACCCAGATGCCCCATCTGTGCCATATCTGCTTCCAGTTGCACCACATGCTTTGACATATAGTTCTGTATCAGTTGTTTTACAGCTCCGGGCATAGTGGCAGTAAATAAGATGGTTCTACGTGCTTTAGGAATTTCCGAAACAATGATATCCAGATCTTTCTTTAAGGCGCTTACCATCTCATCTGCTTCATCCAGTATTAAATACTTCACGGTTTTAATGCTGATGGCCTTCCGCTGTACCAAGTCGATTAATCGGCCAGGTGTTGCCACTACAATATGTGTAGCTACTTTTAAGCGTTCTATCTGAGGTTTGATGGGAATACCACCACAAACAGAAGCAATTGACAAAGATGTACTGTGAGCAGCAAAAGACACCAGGTTTGCGAAAATTTGTTGCCCTAATTCTCTGGTTGGTGCCAGGATGACGGCCTGTACCTCCGTATTTTTTGTGTTGATCAATTGCAACAAAGGCAAACCAAAGGCGGCAGTTTTGCCTGTACCTGTTTTTGCCAGGGCCACCACATCTTCTTTTTGATGTAATAGCACCGGAATTGTTTTCTTCTGAATATCTGTGGGAACAGAAATATCGAGATCGGCTAAACTCTGAAGCAGCTGTTTGTTAATTCCAAGATCGGAGAACTGTTTTGACATACATTACATTTTTGCAAATATAGGCACATGAAGCGCGGGAATCGTCTTAATCTAGTGCTTCATCATTCGGGTTCTTGCAAAATTTGCTATATTTAATAGCATTAAGTAGATAATACGCGTTTACTTAATTTTGATTAACCTTAAAAAACTTATTATTATGAACCGTTTAAAAAAATTGAAGTTCACAGCCCTCGTAACACTTTTGTTGCTTTTTGTTGGAGCCGGCGCCATGAGCTCCTGCCGTGATACCAAGAAGAAGGAAGATACCGAAATGCATGAAGAGCATGCTGAAGGCGAAGAGCATCCTGAAGGTGCAGAACACCCTGCTAAAGAAGGGGAAGAACATCCTGAAGGGGAGCATCCTACCAAAGAAGGTGGTGAACATCCTGAAGGAGAACATCCTACCAAAAAAGATTCCGTATCTGGGTAATTATATCCCGTTATCTGCTATTTTCTCTGCTGCTTTCCTGCGAAACGAAAAGAATGTTTTCGGAAAAGCAGGGGTATTTCCTATTTCCATAACCGGATACGCCAAAAAGTTGATGGGTCCGTTAGCAGGTCCCGGTTCTATCTGAAGATCCCGTCCCCTGGTGAATTCTATTCTGTTTGCCGGATGCCTGCCAAAATAGTAGGTAGCCAGTGCCGTATACTTATTGGCCTCACTGATGTCTACGGGCCACCATTTTCCTTCTGCATAAAATTCTGCCCAGCAGTGATACCCATCAATACCCCCTTCGTCTCTATCTGATGGAATAGCAGCTCCTACCGCAAAGCGAGACGGGATTCCCGCAGATCTGGCCAGGGAAATAAACAACGAATGAAATTCCGTACAGTTCCCGGTTAAGGCATCGCAGGCGTATACAGCATCTCCGGTGCCATAGGTACCAGCTTTTATATATTTCATATTGTCAATGATATAATCATACAGGGCCCTGGCCTGCATAATAGTACCTTCTTTGTGTTTCTCGCCAATAATGGAATCTGCTAGCACCTGAAAGCGGTCTCCTACGGGCATCAATAAACTCGGATTCAAATATCTTGCGGTGGAAGCGGCATCTTCATAAGGATGTTTCTCCTGTCGTTCCACTTCATAGACCAGCTCCACTTTTTGGCCGCTATGCTCCGGCGAAAGTTCCACATAGAATACAGAATTGCCGTAATATGCCTCCTTAAGTATCTGATGTTCTACGGGAGCGTTGATGGATACTACTTTTATCTTTTGATAGTCATCCGTCTGTGGTATGGGAAGCCACATTTTTGCTGTTTTATCTATCTCGGGCAGGGTAACCTCATACCGAAATTCAAAGCTGTCCTTACCTTCAATGACGCCGAGCAGGTCTGTGGATGCATTTTCTACCGGCTTTTTATACCAGGTCTTGTCCTTCCGTTGTTTCCAGGTGTAAAAAGGCTTTCCGTTGAGTTTGTGAAGGGTTGTCTCGGTCACCGTCATATTCCCGGGGTCTCCTTCCAGGAAAAAATCCACATCATAGACATCCCCGCTTATATCTGCCAGGTCCACACAGGCAAAGTGACGCCTGGGCCCTAAATTAGAAAGGTATTCTGTATGGACACGCACCAGTTGCAGCCGCAGGTCCTGTTCGTCTGTAGACATATTAAAATACCCACCCCCCTCTTCTACTTTTTGGTCGATATTGGCCTTAATGCCCGCCTCTATATCTGCGGTAACTACCTTGGGGATATGCGAGGCTACCAGTGTTGTGTCTTCCTTTTTTTCCTTCTTATCCGTATTGCAGGCCAACAAAGTGGTTAATGCCATAATAATTAGTTGCAATTTTTTCATCCGAACCTATAATTTCTATTTCTATGAATTTACAATTTTTCACGAAATTCATGCACCTGCAAATCCAATTGACTAAAATTAAGATAATTATCCTAGCTTTAAGGGCAGTTATCTTAAAGACCAGACCATGCTCAATTTTTTTAGAAAAATCAGAAAAAAGCTTGCCAACGACAATCAATTCGGAAGTTACTTTCGGTATGCGTTTGGGGAAGTGGCCCTAATTATGATCGGTATTTTTATGGCCCTGCAATTACAGAACTGGAATGAAAAGCGCCTACAGGAAAAGCAATTCAATGTAATCTTGGAGCAAGTGTACAACACCGTTATATATGACGTTGATAAATTTAAAAATCAGGCGATTCACATGAATAATCAAATCGAAATTCTTGACACTATTCTACAATTTCCGGATAAGATCCCTCGAAAATATTTGCCATATGTCTTATATGAAACCGGCTTTGATAATTTTAAATCCTACCAGTCCGACGTCTTTTTTTATGCAAACGACCTACAGTCTGATTATGAAAATTTAGAACGGAATGAGTTGGTAAAACAAATTTCTAATTATATGAGTTTGGTTAAAACTAACGAAGCCAATGACTATGACTTTGACAATGATTTTATTACCAAATTTTTAATTTCAGAAGACCTCGCTTTTCCCGAAATAAATCGAAATGATCTAAATACAGGATGGGTTTGGAACAATGATATGTATTATAGCGATGCTAGATTAAACAAATTGAAGAATGATATAAAGACCGATAAATACCAGGCCGTTATCAAAACTTATCGCAGTCAGAAAATAGCCTATAAAAGGGGGGCACAGGCTAAATTTAATAGTGGTAACTCCATCCTCGGGCTAATAAAGAATTACAATCCCGATGTGCGGGTAATTTATGAGAATGTGGGCATCATAGGGACGGCCCTGGACGGCTATGACGATGTGGGCGGCAGATCTACGCCCATGCAGCGAACAGATGCCGAAAACAGTATTTGGGAGGCAGAGCTCTATTTAAAAAAGGGGACCGTTAAATTCAGATGTAATGATAGCTGGCTTCGTAACTGGGGAGGTAATTATGAGGTAGAAAGTTACTTGTCTGGAGAGGCCTCACCTGATGGGAATAATATAGAGGTGGAAGAAGGTACCTACCATATCAAACTCGATCTGAGTAACTATACGTATGAGTTTACAAAACTGGACTAAGCTTTTTACTTCCTTTGTGGATATACTACAGAAAAGAGGCTATTAATTACAACAATTTTTGTTTTCCTGTATTGACGGACAGGCCACGGTTCCGTAGGAACAATACACACAACAATCTCCTTCTTTAGGTCGTAAGACAGCTTTACAATTTTCACAATCATAAAAGAA
>CBDUON010000081.1:0-9852 GCA_965368835.1 uncultured Eudoraea sp.
TAGTGGCACCTATACATTGAATTTCACCTCGTGCAAGGGCAGGTTTAAACATATTAGAAGCATCAAGACTTCCAGTTGCTCCCCCAGCACCAACAATCGTATGAATCTCATCAATAAATAAGATCACATCATCATTCTTTTCTAATTCATTCATCACCGCCTTCATCCGTTCTTCAAATTGGCCACGGTATTTAGTGCCGGCAACCAATGAAGCAAGATCCAGGGTAACTACTCTTTTGTTATAAAGGATACGTGATACTTTTTTGTTGATAATCCTAAGAGCAAGTCCCTCGGCAATGGCACTTTTACCAACACCAGGTTCTCCAATAAGGAGTGGGTTGTTCTTTTTTCTTCGGCTCAGGATCTGAGAAACCCGTTCTATTTCTTTTTCTCTTCCTACAACCGGATCTAATTTGTTCTGTTCCGCCATTTGCGTAAGATCTCGACCAAAATTATCGAGTACTGGCGTCTTGGATTTTTTTGCTCCTTTCTGTGCTGATGTTGATCCGTATGAAGCTTCTTTTCCTTCGCCTGGTTCATCAGAATCACTAGGGAAAGATTCTGAGGTAGGAGAATCAATATAATCATCATCACTGGTGATCATAGATTTAAACTGTTCCTTAACCCCATCGTAATCTACTTTTAACTTATGAAGCAACTTGGTAGTAGGATCATTTTCGTTCCGCAGAATACAAAGTAATAGATGCGCTGTATTTATAGAGGAACTCTGAAATAGTTTTGCCTCCAGAAATGTTGTTTTTAATGCACGCTCAGCCTGTCTTGTCAGATGCAGGTTCTTTTTGTCCTTTTGAGTACTACCGGGATTTGGATTTGCCGGACTCAATATTTCCACCTTACGTCTAAGATGATCGAGGTCCACGTCCAAAGCATCGAGTATGCTAATGGCTTTGCCATTTCCATCTCGGAGTAAACCCAACATAAGGTGCTCAGTACCAATGAAATCGTGGCCTAACCTTAATGCTTCCTCCTTGCTGTAAGCAATTACGTCTTTTACTCTTGGTGAAAAATTATCGTCCATATAGTTTCCTTATATCACTTTAAAATTACTAAAACTTACCATAAGAACGTCAAATACCGTACCTATATTAGTTAAACATGGCCTAAATGACGAAAAAATGCCCGATTTACAAAAAAATTAACACCCTAATTATCAACTAAATTACCCTGTGGTCATGTTAATAAATTCTTCAATAAAGTAGGTGTTTTGTTCTACCTAACCTATCATTTTGTGTATATTGCCACGATGTTTTAACCACTCAAAAACAATAGGATTTTTATATGGCGGAAGGAGAAAAGTTAATCCAGATCAACATTGATGATGAGATGAAATCTGCCTACATTGATTATTCAATGTCGGTCATAGTGTCACGAGCCTTACCTGATGTCAGGGACGGGCTAAAACCTGTACACAGGAGAGTGCTTTATGGGATGCATGAGTTGGGCGTAAGGTCTGGCAGTTCACATAAGAAATCGGCTCGTATTGTCGGGGAAGTTCTTGGTAAGTATCACCCACATGGGGATACATCGGTATATGATTCTATGGTAAGGATGGCCCAGGAATGGAGTCTGCGCTATATGTTAGTAGACGGACAGGGAAATTTTGGTTCTATAGATGGTGATAGTCCGGCAGCCATGCGTTATACGGAGGCCCGTATGCGTAAGATCGCTGATGAAATGCTTACCGATATAGATAAGGAAACGGTAGACCATCAATTAAATTTTGATGATTCTTTAGAGGAGCCTACTGTTCTTCCTGCGAGAATACCCAATTTACTGATTAACGGAGCTTCGGGAATTGCCGTTGGTATGGCTACCAATATGCCTCCGCACAACTTAACTGAGGTTGTAGATGGTACAATAGCCTATATTGACAATAACGATATTGAGATCGATGAATTGATAACACACATCAAAGCTCCCGATTTCCCAACTGGGGGGATCATTTATGGCTATGATGGTGTCAAAGAGGCATTCCATACCGGCAGAGGACGAATTGTCATGCGCGCCAAAACTCAATTTGAGGAAGTACAGGGACGGGAATGTATTATTGTTACTGAAATTCCCTACCAGGTGAATAAGGCCGATATGATCAAGAAGACGGCAGACCTGGTCAATGATAAGAAAATAGAGGGAATAAGTAATATACGTGATGAAAGCGACCGTAACGGGATGCGTATTGTTTACATTCTGAAGCGGGATGCTATTCCTAATATAGTATTAAATACTCTTTTTAAATATACAGCACTTCAGTCTTCCTTTAGTGTTAACAATATTGCCCTGGTTAAGGGGAGACCTCAGTTGTTGAATGTAAAGGAGATGATAGGGTATTTTGTAGAACACCGCCATGAGGTAGTTGTAAGACGAACAAAATACGACCTTAAGAAAGCAGAGGACAGAGCTCATATCCTGGAAGGACTTATTATTGCTTCAGACAACATAGATGAAGTAATAAAAATTATCCGAGCTTCTTCTAATGCAGACGAAGCCAGGGAGAATTTGATGGAGCGGTTTAAACTGACAGAAATTCAGGCGAAGGCAATAGTCGATATGAGACTAAGGCAACTTACCGGCCTTGAACAGGATAAATTACGCTCAGAATACGAGGATATCCTTAATACAATAGAAGACTTAAAAGACATACTGTCTAACGAGGACAGAAGAATGCAGATCATTAAAGATGAACTTCTTGAAGTTAAAGAGAAGTTTGGAGATGAAAGACGTTCGGAGATCAATTTCGCCGGCGGCGATCTTAGCATTGAAGATATGATTCCGGATGAGCAGGTGGTGATCACCATTTCCCATGCAGGTTATATCAAAAGGACGCCCCTTACTGAGTATAAAACTCAACATAGAGGTGGGGTTGGTCAAAAGGCCTCATCCACTCGAAATGAGGATTTCCTTGAACATTTATTCGTAGGGACCAACCATCAGTATATGTTGTTCTTTACACAAAGTGGTCAATGTTTTTGGATGCGGGTGTATGAGATTCCGGAAGGAAGCAGAACTTCTAAAGGAAGGGCTATACAAAACCTTATCAATATAGAATCTTCAGACAAGGTGAAGGCATTTATATGTACACAAGATCTAAAAGATGAGGATTATGTGAATAGTCATTATGTGATCATGGCTACTAAAAAAGGAACGGTTAAAAAGACCTCCTTAGAACAGTATTCAAGGCCAAGACAAAATGGAATTATTGCGATCAATATTCGTGAAGACGATGAATTGCTCGAAGCAAAACTAACCACAGGAACGAGTCAGATCTTCCTCGGACTAAAATCGGGTAAAGCGATCCGCTTCGAAGAAGGCAAGACAAGACCTATGGGAAGAAGTGCTTCCGGGGTAAGAGGAATTAGACTGGCAAATGATAAGGATGAAGTAATCGGAATGGTTTCCGTTAATAATTTTGACGATGAGATCCTGGTTGTTTCTGAGAATGGGTATGGCAAACGTTCCAGTATTGAAGATTACAGGATCACCAACCGAGGTGGTAAAGGTGTAAAAACGATTTCCATTACAGAAAAAACAGGTGGCCTGGTGGCCATTAAAAATGTTTCTGATTCGGACGACCTAATGATCATCAACAAATCTGGGATAGCAATTCGTATGAGTGTAGATGATCTAAGGACCATGGGAAGGGCCACTCAGGGAGTAAAACTAATCAATCTAAAGGATTCAGATTCTATTGCTGCTGTTGCCAAAGTAATGAAGGATGAGGATAATTTGGAAGAGGTAGAACTTCGTGATATTGAAGTGAAAACGGAAGATGGCACGGCTCTTGATAATAATGCATCAGATTCCGAAGAATAATTAATAAACACTAATTCAAATAAATAAGATAATGAGAACTAAACTATTAATTTTAATGGCCATGACGTTTAGCATGGTTGCTTTTTCTCAAAAGAACGAGCTAAAGGATGCTGAAAAAGCACTAAAAAATGGAGATCCTGCAAGTGCCAAGGCAAGCTTAGACGCTGCTTCTGGTATGATAAGTGGGGCAGACGAACGTGTACAAGCCCAGTACTATTTTGTACGCGGTAATGTGTATTCAGATCTAGCCAAAAAAGGTGATGCCAGTGCCTTTGATGAGGCAGTGAAATCATACAAAGAAGTTGTAAGTATTGAAGAGAAGAGCGGTAAACAAAAATATAGTTCTGATAGTAATCAGATGCTTATTGGGTTAACCTCAGATCTTATCAATGCCGCCGTAGAGGATAATAACAACAAAAAATTCAAGGAAGGTGCAGACAAATTATACATGGCTTATAATTTAAGTCCGAGAGACACTATCTACTTGTACTATGCGGCCAGTAGTGCTGTAAATGGAGGTCATTATGAAGAAGCCCTTAAATACTATGAAGAATTAAAGGAACTTAATTATGATGGAAGCACATTATCATACAAGGCTACCAGTGTAGAAACTGGTGAGGTTGAAGAAATGAATGATAAGGTTCAAATGGATCTTATGGTTAAATCTGGAACTTATAAAGATCCTGTTCAGGAAAGAACTCCTTCTAAAAGTGCAGAGATCATCAAGAATATTGCTTTGATTTATACTCAGTTAGGTAAGGACGATAAAGCACTTCAGGCGTATAAGGATGCAAGGGCCAATAACCCGAATGATGTGAATTTGCTACTAAATGAGGCCAATCTTTACTACAAAATGGGTGATAAAGATACGTTTAAGACCCTAATGGCTCAGGCCTCTGATATGGCTCCTGACAACCCTGATCTGCAATACAATATTGGAGTGATCAATATGGAACAAGGAAATTTGGAAGAAGCGAGAGCTTCTTACAGAAAGGCTATAGCAATAAATCCCGGGTATGTGAATGCCCAGTTAAACCTCTCTACGACCTATGTAAATGAGGGGAACGGATTAATTGACGAAATGAATACATTGGGCAATTCCAGAGCTGATATTGCCAGATATGAAGAACTAAAAAAGCAAAAAGATGATTTATTCAGAGAGGGTGCTTTAGTTCTGGAAGATGCATTAAAGCAAAATCCGGATAATCAGGGTTTACTATCTCAGTTAAAGAACATCTATGGAGCTTTAGGGGATAATGAAAACTTCATGAGGATTAAAAAACTCTTAGGAGAGTAAAAATATTCTATTAAAAAATGTCAACCCGGTCCTTATGGATCGGGTTTTTTTATAGTATTTTTTTTATGACCCTCAAGTGATGGGTATATTCTCCCTTAGCTACATCGAAGATGCCGGTTTGGTCTAGCCTGTCTATACGGACATATCCATGAGCATGTATGACATGGTTGTTTTGCATGATGATTCCAACGTGGGTTATTACCCCGTCTTCGTTATCAAAAAAGGCAAGATCCCCGGGGGAGCTTTCTTCAACAAAACTTAATACTTCCCCTTCGTTCGCCTGGTCTTTTGCATCTCTGGGTAGAGTATACCCATTTATCTTATAAACCATTTGCGCAAGCCCGGAACAGTCAATACCAAATGGCGACATTCCACCCCATTGATAAGGGGCATTCAGGTATTGTAAAGCAGCAGGAACCAAATGATCTTTTTTCATTTTGCCGCTCACCAACTCCCCTTCAAATGTATGCTTAAGGGTTTTGGCGTTTTGAACAACAGATCCTAAAAGTACCGGAGTTAATTGGCTGTTATGATGGCTTACAAAGGCAATTAGATCTGAGGAATACGCCGGGTGTTTTACGGCTTTCAGATCTTTATAGACCTCTTTGGATAGGGGAGTAACCTGATTTTTCTGTATCCATCCTTCTGTACCATCGAAGGTTACTCTGATTTTATTCCAGTCTTTTCTGTGTTCGGTGATCTTAAAAGTGTCGCCGTATAAAAGTTGACTAAGCTGTTCACTGGCCTGATCTGTATTGGCCCTGATGGGAATAATACTCAGGGCACATAGGCCGTAGTGATGCTTGGTCTTTTGCAAGGATCCTTATTTACGTTCCAGAATTAGGGCAGATGCTCCACCACCACCATTACAGATGGCTGCAGCACCTAATTTCCCATTATTTTGCTGTAATACACTCAGTAAGGTAATAACAATACGAGCCCCGGAACATCCCAGAGGATGACCAAGTGCAACTGCGCCACCGTTTACATTTACATTGGTATCCTTTAATCCTAATAACTTCATATTGGCCAAACCAACCACTGCAAAGGCCTCGTTAAATTCAAAGTAGTCAATAGATTTTATATCCAGGTTTATTTTGGCCAGTGCTTTTGGTAATGCTTTGGCTGGTGCAGTTGTAAACCATTTCGGTTCCTGAGCTGCGTCTGCATAGCTTTTAATGGTAGCAAGGGGGGTAAGCTTTAATTCGGCTGCCTTCTCTGCACTCATCAATACCAGTGCCGCAGCCCCGTCATTGATAGTAGAGGCATTGGCCGCAGTGACCGTTCCGTCCTTGCTAAAAGCGGGGCGCAAGGATGGAATCTTGTCCATTTTTACATTCTTGAATTCCTCGTCCTCACTAACTATTATAGGTTCTCCCCGTCTTTGGGGTACTTCTACAGGTACTACTTCATCAGCAAATTTTCCATCACTCCATGCTTTTGCAGCACGCTCATACGATTGAATTGCAAAGGTATCCTGATCTTCCCTGCTAAACTTATATTCAGTAGCACAGAGATCGGCACAAACGCCCATTGCATTGTGGTCGTACGCATCTACCAAACCATCTTTTTGCATCCCGTCTTCCAGGGTTGCGGGACCAAATTTTTGACCATTCCGCATATGTACGTAATGAGGAATTAAGCTCATGTTCTCCATACCCCCTGCGACCACTATAGAAGTGTCACCAAGTGCAATAGATTGAGCGGCTTGCATAATAGCCTTCATCCCTGAAGCGCAGACCTTGTTAATGGTAGTACAGGGCACCGTATCTGGTATGCCTGCATAGATAGCCGCCTGACGGGCAGGAGCTTGTCCGGTACCTGCTTGCACCACATTGCCCATTAATACTTCTTCAACCATCTCCGGAGATAGTCCTATTTTATCCAGTGCACCTTTAATAGCGATCGCTCCCAATTTTGGGGCCGGAATTCCAGATAATGATCCTAAAAAGCTGCCTATTGGCGTTCTTGCCACCGATACAATTACTACTTCTTTCATTCTTCTTAAAACTTATGTTACGAAATTAAGAAAATATCGTGCAACGATTAACCATTACTAAAGAAAAGACAGGGTTTGCCATTATATTTTCTATTTTTGAATGAGCAGAAAAACTATATGGAAGATTCTTTGGATAAGGTATACAAAAATCAGTCGCTGATCTACAAGTATATCTTGTATTTTGTAACTATTGGATGTATTGTTTTCTTTTTCCCCAAAGGCGGAAAATTTAAATACGAATTTCAAAAAGGAAAACCCTGGCAGTACGAGAATCTGTATGCTCCATTCGATTTTTCTATCAAAAAGACTGATGAGGAATTATCTCTGGAACAAGAGACCCTGAAGGCAAGGCAGATCCCTTATTATGCCTATGATACCTCTGTGGCAGATGAAGTTTTTAAAGCATATGAGGAAACATTCACCACGGTTTTTACAGAAGATGGATTTTCGAACAATCAGCTAAAACGACTTCAAACAATAGGAGATGACATCCTTGAAGAACTCTATAAAAATGGAATAATTCAAGGTAGCCAGGGAGGAAATTCAACAGAATATCTCTATCTGGTTAAAAACAACGAGGCCCGTAGAATTCTCGTGGCAAATGTTTATTTGATAGGGCAGGTAGATTCAGTAATTCAGGAGATATTAAAGTCGCGCAGGGCAGGGCAGTATTACTCCCTTTACCAGGAATTATTCTTTGATATTGTTAAACCAAATGTCACATACGATGCCGAATTATCTCAAAAGGAACTAGATGATGAACTATCTAAAATAGCCACCACCAGAGGGTCTGTTGATGAGGGAAAACTCATCATTGCAAAGGGCGAAGTAGTAGAAGCGGAGAATTTGGTTGTACTTAATTCATTAAAATCAGTATTCCAATCGGAGCTTTGGTCCGCCAATAATCAATATTTTATCCTTTTCGGGTATACCATCCTTGTAGCGCTGGTCCTTATGATGTTGTTCCTCTTTCTCAAAAAATACAGGCCATCTATTTACAGGAATAACGTAAAGGTCACCTTTATTTTCTTCAATATATTGTTGATGGTATTTCTCACCACACTTGTAGTGAAGTATAACGAAGCCTATGTCTTTGTGGTTCCACTCTGTATCTTGCCTTTAATTTTAAAAACGTTTTTTGATGCCAGACTTGGGTTGTTCGTCCATGTGCTCACCGTTCTCATTCTGGGTTTTGTGGTTCCCAATAGCTTTGAATACATTTTTCTTCAGATCATTGCAGGTATCGTTACTATCCTGACCGTCTCTGAGTTATACAAGAGGGCCAATTTGTTTATTTCAGTTGGGCAGATTACGCTGATCTATATTGTGGGCTATTTCGCTTTCCATATTATTCATGAAGGAAATTTAGACAACATTCATTGGTTCACTTTTGGCTTCTTTTTTCTGAACGGAATGATCACACTTTTTGCACAGCCGTTGATCTATATTTATGAAAAGCTTTTCGGGATGGTGTCAGATGTTTCCTTATTGGAATTGTCCGATACAAATTCAAAACTATTAAAAGAACTGTCGAACAAGGCCCCCGGCACCTTTCATCATTCTCTGCAGGTAGCGAATCTTGCAGAAGCAGCAGCCAACGCCATTGGTGCCAATGCAATGTTGGTAAGGGTGGGTGCCCTATATCATGATATAGGTAAAATGAATAATCCCACTTATTTTACAGAAAATCAGGTTACGAATGTAAATCCTCATGATGATATTGATCCTAAAGACAGTGCGAAGATCATCATAGATCATGTGATAGAAGGAATTGAAATGGCGCAGAGGAACAATCTGCCAGACAGGGTGATCGACTTTATAAGAACTCATCACGGAACAACCAAAGTATACTATTTCTACAAGAAGGAAATGGCAAATAATCCAGATACTAATGAGGCCGATTTTCAATATCCGGGTCCTATTCCTTTTTCCAAAGAAACAGCCATTCTAATGATGTCCGATTCTGTAGAGGCAGCCTCCAAAAGTTTGGTGAATCCATCCTATCTTATAATTGAAGAATTTGTTGAAAAGATAGTCAGTGGTCAAATGAAAGCTAATCAGTTCCTTAACGCCAACATTACATTTAAGGAAATTGAATTAGTTAAGAAGGTGCTAAAGCAAAAACTCACCAATATCTATCATCTTAGAGTTGAGTATCCAGAGTAGTACTTTGCATTTCCAATAATATTTTAAACCCTGTTAAACGTATTTTATTCCTCCTTGGGGTTAAACATTTGATAACACTATTTTTTCTTAGCTCTAATTGTATTATTTTAAAGACCGCTATGAGAAAAGAAACCATTATTAAACTTTCCTTTACGATTTTGCTGTTTAGTTCCTACCTGAATATTTTCAGTCAGTCTGGTCCTTATCCTATAGAATGGGACTCAAGTAAGATAAACTTCAATGTATTAAGTCCTCAACTTAATCAATTAGATTCCCTGGTAGTTTGGCAAGAGCAAGTGTTGTTGCATACAGATAAAGTCCATGTTACGCCAAAAGATCAACTTTTCTTTAAGGCGTATGTACTTACTGGTCCAGATCAATTGCGGATAAGTGGCAGTGATGTTTTAAAGGTAGAATTACTAGATGAGAATGGAACATTAATTAAAAGTCAATACCATAAAATAGTTGATGGCACAAGTGTAGGTTCCTTTCAAATACCCAATAGAATTAAAGAAGGCAATTACTACCTAAGGACGTATACCAGATGGATGTTAAACTA
>CBDUON010000082.1:0-9723 GCA_965368835.1 uncultured Eudoraea sp.
TGAGCAAACTATTTAATAGGATTCATATACTTTTGCAATCAAATTTGAGTTTAAGGGGGTACTATTGTTTTACAAAAATCTATGAAAAATATAAGGTTGATCTTACTTTTTTTACCATTTCTGGGATTGTCACAGAATAAACTTACGGTGGAAGTAGAGGGAGTGCAATCTTCTTCCGGGAACATAAATATTGCCATTTACAATAAAGAAGATGGCTTCTTAAAATTTGAAAGTGTATTTCTCTCGGATAGCACTCATGCGAATGCAGGAAAAACAGAGTTACAGATAAACAACCTGCCAAATGGTGAGTATGCTCTGGCGGTATTTCATGATGAGAATGGAAACAATATACTAGATACCAATTGGCTGGGTATTCCCAAGGAACCTGTAGGTTTCTCTCAAGCAAGAATGAAGACTTTTGGCCCTCCCAGTTTTAAGGAATGTGCCTTTCGTATTTCTTCGGATAAGGCCATTAAAATAGGCCTGTAATCTTCTTAGTCCTTACTGTCCTTATATCCTTCTGGGCGCATCCATCGCACTGGTGGCGCAGGTTCTTTTTTCATGATAAACTCCTGAGTCTTCAGTAAGCGCATTGCTTCCTCCACACTTTTTTCCAGTTGCGGATCATGGCCTTCCAGTACTTTCTTAGGATCTTGTATCACCTCAATATCCGGAGCTATTCCTTCACCTTCCACAGCCCATTGTCCATCTACATCGAAAAATCCACCCCTGGGTGCAACCATTCGTCCGCCGTCTATAAAGCGGGGTGTATCCCAGGTGCCCACCAGGCCACCCCATGTCCGGGTTCCTACCAATGGTCCTATTTTCTTTGCTTTAAACATATAAGGTAACAGGTCACCACCCGAGCCGGCACGCTCATTTATGATCATTACCTTGGGTCCCCAGATTCCGGCTATAGGAGTGGTCCATGGTCTGTTATCATTGGTTTTACTATTAAAATACCCTAATAATTCCCTATCCATTATATCTATCATATAATCTGCTGCAGAACCCCCTCCATTATTTCGCTCATCAATGATCACCCCTTTTTTATCTTGCTGTGAGAAATAATAGCGGTTAAAATATTCAAAACCTCTGCCACTTGTATTTGGCACATACACATACGCTAATTTTCCATCAGATAATTCATCTACTTTCTTCCTGTTGCCTTCTATCCAATCCATGGTGCGCAGTTGATATTCATTTTGAACTGGCTTGATAAGAATTTCCCTGGCCTTATTGAGTTCGGTGGTGCTTCCAACGGAAAGTTTTGTTTCTCTATTGGCGGTTTGCTCTAGTAAGCTGTAGGGGTTCATTTCCGCTTTAAGCGGTATTCCATTGATGGCAAGGAGATAGTCTCCTACTTTTACATCAATCCCTGGGTGGTGTAAAGGTGCAACAAGCTCGGGGTTCCATGATTCACCCGAATAGATCTTGCTTATTCTATAATATCCATTGACAGTCTCCAGATCACATCCCAGTAAGCCAACAGGTACGTCTTCAATATCAGGAAGATCACCACCAGAAACATACGAATGACCTATAGAAACCTCCCCACTCATAATGTCTACCACATAGTTCAGATCAGTTCTGTGACGAACGTGATCTATCCAGGGCGCATACCATTCATAAATAAGATCCCACGGAGCACCGTGCACATTATTCACATATAGAAAATCGCGCATAAATCGCCATCCCTCTTTAAAGATCTGATGGTATTCCGCCTGGGGATCTACGAGCATTTTTAAGTTCGTATCTAATTTCCCTTCACTATTTTTAAAACTTCCTTTGGATTCAGAAATAAACCAGGAGCCATTCTGCTGTACCAGGATATTCTGTCTGTCTGCGGAAGGAATAAACCGGGAGATTTTATCGCCAAACTCCTCTGCCTTCATTTTCTCCACATCATAAGAATGAATAGTAAGAGCTGGTTGGTTCGGGATGTTTTCGCCAATGAATAGTTTGTGTTTTGGTCCCTTGGCCAGAAATATATAGTCACGCGCATCTAGTTTCAAAGGGATGATACGAGTATATATACCAGCTGCGTCTATTTTAACGACTACCTTTTTATCAGCTTCTCCCTTAGTGTCTTCTTTTTTATCTTTTTCTTTTTTTGTTGGAGTAGCAGTAGTTTTCACTTCCTCTTCATCTGAGGTTGGCAGGTTGGGTGACTTCCCATCTGCAGCAAGGACTATGGCATACAAACTTCGGGTTACCGCCGGATCATAGGAACTCATGTCTAACCAGCCCGACTGCAGGCCATAGTTTGTAGAGGCAAGTAAATACAAATAGGCCCCGTCTTCATCCCAAACCGGACTAATAGCATCTGCCATGCCGTCTGTGAGTTGAAGCTCTTGTTTGGTCTGCACGTTATAAGCAAAAATTGCTTTAAAATGGCTATTTAATTGTTTGGGGTAAGCGATCCATTTGCTATCCGGGGACCAAACAGGGTTCATGGTTCTGTTAGGATGTGCGTATCTGTCTGTTGCTACCTTCTGGGTATTTCCGGTATTCAAAGCCAGGATCCATACATTATAATCTGTATCTGAATAGGCGATATAGTTTCCGTCCGGGGACCAGTCTGGCTCAAAATAAAAGGTAGGATTGGGCAGGGGATAGCTTTTTGAATTCCCGCCCTCCTGATCTGAAACCATTAATTGATATTCTCCACTAGTATCTGAGAACCATGCTATTTTATCACCTTTGGGGGACCATACCGGAGACCGGTCTGCCGCCCCGGGAGAATTGGTCAGATTTCGATACGTACCATTTTCTTTTGGGACACTAAAAATATCACCTCTGTGCTCAAACAAGGCTCTTTTTCCTGTAGGGGAGATGGTCGCATTCGCAAGTTGATTCCCTGTAACAGATTCCCATCGGGTTCTGGCGAAATTCATGTCGCCTTTTACTTCAATGGCAAGTTGTTGAGTAGTGTTATTTTCAGGATTCAGAATGTGCAGATAGCCACCTTGCTCGTACACTATACTTCCGGGACCAGCATCCAGACTTTTCACATCAAATTTCTTGTGAAACGTATGTTGCTTTTCCTCCCCGCTAATTGGATCAAAAGACCAGATGTTACTGGCCAGGTCGCGTTCTGAAAGATAGAAGACCTTATTTCCGTACCAAACCGGATCCAAGTGGCGTTCCTTTGTAGGTTGGGGGGTCCTTGTAAGCTCACCAGTTGCCAGTTCCACTATCCAAATGGGCATTGCCTGCCCACCTCTGTAATTTCTCCATTCCGGGTCCCAAAAGGTGATAGGTGTATAGGCAACATATTTTCCATCTGACGAGATCTCACCATAAGCGGCACGAGGAATGGCAATTGCTTCTGGAAGTCCACCTTCGGGAGATACCGTATATAATTTATTTGTTTGGGTGGGCTTGGCTTCTCTTCCGGATCTGAATAAGACCTTTCCTTCTGTTGTCCAACCCTGCACAGCATCTAATCCCGGATGCCAGGTGAGTCTTTTTGGCTCCCCACCTTCGGCAGAAATTACATATACATCACTATTCCCGTCATATTCTGCGGTAAAAGCTATCCACTTGCCGTCGTTCGAGAAATGAGGGGCAAATTCATACCCTTCATTACTGGTAAGTCGTTCTGCATTACCTCCGGAAACAGGCACTTTCCAAAGATCATCAGCGTATACAAAAACAATATCTGTGGCCGAGACAGTGGGTTGTCTTAGCAGTTGAGTTCCTTGTCCGGAAACTATACAGGTAAGGAAGAACAGAAAAAGGGAGATTAGTCTTTTCATCAGGTATATTTTATCCCCTGAAAGTAGAGAAAAATGATGAAGTTACCAACCTAATTAATGACAAGAAGATATAGGTAAAGGTGCTTTTAGGAATAAGAAAACAAAAGGCGTTAAATCTTAATTGGTAATGATCTTTATCACCCCTTTTGCCCCTCGGGAACCGTAAACGGCAGCATCGGAACCTGTGAGTACAATGATCTCTTTTACATTATTATTATCTATAAGCTGATTTATATCCCGAAAGGAATTTCCCACAATATAATCATTCAGAACATAAAGCGGTTCAGAAGACCCCCCGCTCGAACCAATCTGTGTGGGTTCATTGTAAACGGAATTACTGGTTTTATTTATCAAAGGAACCCCATTACTAACTATAACGCCAGGCATCTGACGGATGCGATTTAGCAGTGTGGTAGTAACCCTGTTTTTTGTTTGAAGGGATTGATCTAAAGAGCCCCCATCAGCAGAAGAATTGTTCTTAGAAGTGCCACATGCCGAAAGTAGTATGCAAAGGCAAAGAAGGAAATAAGTTTTCATATACATTAATAATTGGTGCTATAAAGATACTGTTTTGTTAGCGGGATATGGGATTAAAATGATTTCAAGGCATATGACTATCTTTAACAAAAGGAAAGAAATGATCTTATTGGTGCAGGTCCTGGGGGCTTTATACGGTTTGTTAGCAGTTGTCTTTGGTGCCTTTGGCGCACATGCCCTAAAAAAATCCTTTTCTGAGGAGCAATTGAAAAGTTTTGAAACAGGGGTGAAATACCAAATGTACCACGGGATACTGCTTCTTGTGCTGGGTTTTAATATAGGATTTACAACGCCGCTGGAAACCTATATGGCCTATTGTTTTATCCTGGGAGTCTTCCTTTTTTCATTTAGCATCTACGGCCTTTGCCTAAGTGCGTCTAAAGGGCGAAAATTGAAATGGTTAGGACCGGTGACTCCCTTAGGAGGTCTGTTGTTGGTGATAGGTTGGGCTTTGTTGGGGTATTCCTTTATTGCCAATATTGTTTAGATCTAATGACATCCACAATCGTCTTGACCACAGGCAGCAGAGGAGGATTTCTTCCCGGACCAAAGTCTTTTAGGCAACAGAAATTTCTTCACTAAATACCCGAGGGCAATAGCGAGGGTGAGGTATACTAAAAACAATTGAAAACTCATTGTCTTACTTTAAAAATTGATAGGCAATCAATGCTACAATATACGCAAAAGCGCTCATAATTACTAATTGTGCCAGTGGCCATTTCCAGCTATTGGTTTCTCTTTTAACTACCGCCAGAGTACTCATACATTGCATGGCAAAGGCATAGAACAACAGTAAAGAAATCCCGGAAGCTAAATTAAATAAGGGCTCTTTGGTAACCGGATTAACTTCTGCTGCCATGCGGTGCTTAATTGTTTCTTCTTCGTCGTTCCCTACGCTATAAATAGTGGCAAGTGTACCAACAAATACTTCTCTCGCAGCAAAGGAGGTTAGTACTGCAATCCCAATTTTCCAATCGTACCCAAGGGGTTTTACTATTGGTTCAATAGCTTTTCCAAGAAAGCCGATATATGAATTCTCTAATTTATAGCTGGCAATCTCTTGTTTTTGAGCTCGTTCTTCCAGGATTATACGCTGTTGTTGCAGTGAATCTTGAAACTGTACCGGCGTTAATGAAGGAGTAACTTTTAATTGATCTTCATACTCCATTAATTTTTGTGCAATATTGTCCTCATTGTAAGCCGAAAGCCCCTCCTCAGAGATCCTTTGTTTTACTATGGTATCGGCATTGTCAAATCTGTCGGAAAAACCGTTCGATCCCAAAAACCACAAAACTATTGAGATAGCAAGAATAATTTTACCGGCACCATACACAAAACTTTTTGTCTTTTCGATGACTGTGTAGGCTACATTTTTTAATAATGGCAGCTTATAATTAGGCATTTCAATCACAAAAAAAGTGCGACTTTTTATCTTCAGTATTTTATGCAGGATCATTGCAGAGAAAATGGCTGCAAGGAAGCCTATAAGATATAATAACATTAAGGTCAATGCCTGATAACTAAGGCCCATGATCCTACCTTCGGGAATTACCAAAGCAATAATGATGAGGTAGACAGGAAGTCTGGCAGAACAAGTCGTGAAAGGGGTCACCAGAATAGTAATGAGACGTTCTTTCCAGTTTTCTATATTCCTGGTAGCCATTACCGCTGGGATAGCACAGGCTGTTCCCGAAATGAGGGGTACCACACTTTTTCCGCTCAATCCAAATGGCCTCATTACTCGGTCCATCAGGAAAACCACCCTACTCATATAGCCAGATTCTTCCAGTAAAGCAATAAAGAGAAATAAGAAGGCGATCTGAGGAATAAAGATCACGATGCCACCTATTCCGGCCATGATACCTTCGGCAATCAAATTGGTGAAAACACCTGGCGGCAGCGTATTTTTGACCCATTCACTGGCTGAGGCAAAGAACTCGTCAATAAAGTCCATGGGGTAACTGCTCCAATCGTAGATTGCCTGAAAAATAGTAAGCAGAATTAAAAAGAAGATGAGATAACCAAATATCTTGTGTGTGAGGATCTTGTCTAATCTGGCCCGGAAGCCCTTGGCTACTTTCAGGTCTACTTTGTAACTCTCTTTCAGGATGCCATTGATAAATTGGTACCTCAGGATGGTCTCTTTTTGTTGTAGTCGTTTTAATTCTGACTTGGATTTGGTGCTGAAGGAACTCGTATCCTGTATTCGTTTTTTTTCAATCGGCATAAAATTCACATCCTGGGTGATCACCAACCACAGTTTGTACATGTCCTCATTTGGGAAGGTGCGTTTTAGACGTTCAAAATAATCTGGTGCAATGACTGTAGTATCTACATTGGGCTTAACAGAAAGGTTTTTATAGTCGGCGATCAATTCCTTGATCCTTTCTATCCCCGTATTCTTGCGCATACTTACCAAAGCAATTTTGGTATTCAGCTTTTGTTCCATCAAAGGGATGTCTAACGTAATACCTTTACGAGACATACGGTCTGCCATATTGATCACCAGAATTGTTGGGATCTTTAAGTCTTTGATTTGAGTGAAGAGTAATAAATTCCGTTTTAGATTTTCTACATCACTAATAACCACTGCAACGTCTGGGAAATCTTTATCGTTTCTGTTAAGGAGCAATTCAACCACCACACTTTCGTCTAAGGAGGTTGTATTGAGACTGTAAGTGCCGGGCAGATCAAGAATATGGGCCTTAACCCCTCTGGGTAGTTTACAAACGCCTTCCTTTTTTTCGACCGTAATTCCCGGATAATTTCCTACTTTTTGCTTGAGTCCGGTAAGTTCATTGAATACGGATGTCTTCCCGGTATTAGGATTTCCTATCAGTGCTACGTTAATACTCTTACTCATTGCAATTAAAGGTCTTCTATGATATCTAAGGTAATTAAGCGGGCGACGGATCTTCTGATGGCAATATGGGAGCCATTAACATTGATATATACAGGATCTTTAAATGGGGCTATCTGTATTAATTCTATCTCATTTCCCGGCAGGCAACCCAATTCCAGGAGTTTAATAGGCAATACACCATCCGCAAATTCACGGATGATCCCCCTTTGTCCAATTTTAAGATCTGCGACGGTAATGCTCAATTTTTATTTAGATTGATTTTAAGTAAGGACAAAAATAACAGAAAAAAAGTAGAATAGAGGTGGATATTTGGATTAAAATAGCGCCTATTTTTAAAGGGAAATAGGTGAGAGCTATCTTTGGAAAGATAAGATGCTACTTTACTCTTTGTAGGATGCCTTCAGGATAACAAGGTCTTTTAATAATTCTTCAATTTCCTCCGGATTGGTACCGTCATAGGTACCACGAATTCTCTTTTCCTTATCTATCAGCATAAAATTCTCAGTATGTATCATGTCATAGGGCCCACCATCCCCATCGGTCTTTACTGCGAGGTATGATTTTCTGGCGAGTTCATAGATCTGTTTCTTATCGCCGGTTACCAGATTCCATTTTTGATCTATCACCCCTTTTTCCTGGGCGTATTTTTTTAATTGGGGTACTGAATCTATTTCAGGAGTTACGGAATGGCTTAATAATAGTACTTCATCATCGTTCAGGATCTTTTCCTGAATGGTGGCCATATTCTTTGTCATGATTGGGCAAATAGTAGGGCAGGTAGTAAAAAAGAAATCGGCTATATAGATCTTATCCGTGTAATCTTTCTGGGTGATGGTCTGTCCATTTTGATTGATCAGGGAAAAATCAGCTACTGTATGATACTTCTTTATATACTGCAGGGAAGAATCTACCAGTTCAGGATTAAAATCGGCCGGTTGATAAACGGGCAGGATCTTTTTTGGTTGAAGCGCCCGGTAAAAGAGAAAGATGATAACCAATGAAAGCCCGAGCAATACCATCCCCAACAGCCTGAACTTTTTAAAGAATTCGCGCATTCTTACTTTTTTACAAAGGTACACCAGCCATGTCTCGCAATCAAAAAATGAGGAGGCAGATCGCTGCTAAATCTTTCTTAAAAATCTGACGGCATTTAGAGTTTCTTTTTTTAAGACCCCTTAAAAGTGTACTTTTGTGCGATTAATTTTAGAAAGCATCAATGAGTCCGATACTTATTCAGATCATACAATTTTTTATGAGCCTTTCCCTGCTAATAGTTTTGCATGAGCTGGGCCATTTTATTCCTGCCAAAATTTTCAAGACCCGGGTAGAGAAATTCTACCTCTTTTTTGATATCAAGTATTCCTTGTTTAAGAAAAAGATTGGGGAAACGGTCTATGGTATTGGTTGGTTGCCTTTGGGCGGCTATGTAAAGATATCCGGGATGATCGATGAGAGTATGGATACCGATCAAATGTCTGAAGAACCAAAGCCCTGGGAATTTAGGAGCAAACCTTCCTGGCAGCGACTTATCATTATGTTGGGCGGGGTAACCGTGAATTTTATACTGGCCGTGATCATCTACATAGGGCTGGCATGGAGTTACGGGGATGTGTTTACTTCCAATGAGAGTTTAAAGGATGGGGTTTATGTAACCGAACAAAGTATAGGGGATAAAATAGGCATACAAACGGGAGATAAGATCCTTTCAGTGGATGGCAATAAGATTGAAAATTTTGACAAGATCTTTATTGAATTGGTAAACGGGAATGAATTTACCATTGAAAGGGATGGGAGGGAAATTACTCAGGAGATTCCGGTCGACTTTATTTCTGTTTTGCTGGAAAATGAAGAAAGCATACGGTTTTTAAGCCCACGTCTTCCTTTTGTAATTAGAGAGATCCCGGATGAATCAACAAATAAAGATGCAGGTTTACAGATAAAGGATGAAATTGTGTCCATAGGGGGTACTGAAATCACCTACTTTGATGAAGCCAAACCCATTCTTGAACAATACAAAGGCAAACCTGTAGATTTAATGGTTAAAAGAGAAGGTAGTGGAATAATTCCAATACCTGTGATGATTTCTGATTCAGCTACTATTGGTGTCATCAATGGTGGTTTTAGCTATGACGATCTTGAAAAGAGAGGTGTCCTTAGGTTGGAAACAAGAAAATATACATTTTTAGAATCCATCCCTGCTGGGATAAATAAGGGGGTTAACACGCTTACCAGTTATGCAAAACAACTTAAAAAGATATTTAATCCTGAAACGGGTGCCTATAAGGGAGTTGGTGGTTTTGCTGCTATAGGGAATATGTTTCCCGGTACCTGGAACTGGGGAGCTTTCTGGTCCACCACGGCCCTGATATCAATTATCCTGGCTTTTATGAATATCCTGCCCATCCCTGCTTTGGACGGCGGACATGTAATGTTCCTGCTCTATGAGATGGTCACAGGGAGAAAGCCCAGTGACAAATTCCTGGAATACGCACAAATGACAGGTTTTTTCCTTTTAATTGCGCTCTTATTGTTTGCCAATGGGAACGATTTATATAAATGGAT
>CBDUON010000083.1:0-9586 GCA_965368835.1 uncultured Eudoraea sp.
AACTGCCCCTTTTTAACCTCATCACCTATTAGTAATGGGGTATCTTTTACATATCCCCCAATGAACGCGCTCACAACTGCTTTGTTCTGCGGAGGAACTTCAATAATACCTGTCGCTTGTACTGTTTCAGGAAAATTCCTTTCTTCAACTTCACCTAACATCAATTCACCCGACTCAAATTGTTCTTGTGATACAGTTATTTGATGCTTACTTTTTTCACTGTCGTTGGACTCAGCTTCTTGGTTTTTGCATCCAAGAACTATGGTTGAAATAATTATAGTGTATATAAAATATTGAAAGCGATTCATAGTCTTATTATTAAAGGGTTAAATAATTTATCTCAATGATAGTCTGGTTATAATCATTAAGGCTATCGAGGTAATTCAGCATAATTTCATAAGCATTCTCAATACTTTGTATGTATTGAAAGAAGTCTATTTCTCCATTTTTAAAACTACTGGATGCAGTTTTCAGAATTTCATCCGAAAGTGTTTTTCCTTGCACTTCATAATAGTCTAATGCCTTTTTGTTTTGAAGAAATGAAGAATAAAGGATCTTCCATTTTGTTTTAAGCTGGCTTTCATATTCCATACCTTCATTTGCAATTACTTCTTTTTCAATAGATGAAGCCTTTATTTTAGAAGCATGCCCATTAAATAGAAGCGGTATTCTTAATCCAATAAGATAACCGTTTACATTACCATTGAGTTGGGCATTGGTACCCTGAAAGTATTCCAACGCTATATCGGGCAACAGCCGTTGTTTTTCTAATTGATTCTCTGCCTTAACAAGCAGGTTCTTGTTGCGATAAAGTGCTATTTCCGGTGAATCATCTATCTCTTGGTTCTCCAGGGTTGCTTTCTTCATGGGTTCCCTCAAAATATTGACGGTGTCTGTTATTCGAAGGATCTGAAGAAGGGAGGTGTAGGATTGTTCTACCTCTTTGATGGCCTTATTTTTTTGTATTTCTATCTGCCTTTGCTTGGCAGTTGCTGTCACCTTCTCGAGGTAATTTGTTTCTCCTAATTCAAATCGCCTTTTGGCAGCATAGTCAAATCGTCTGTAAAGACTATCTAATCTATCATAGATAAGTTCCTTTTCTTTTTTTACCTGGTAGTCAAAATAGCCTTCGGTCAATTTTTTAAGGACCATCTTAATTTGAATTTCATACGAATCATTATCGAGCAGTACTTGCATTTTTTGCACTTTTCTTTGTGCACCGTAAACGGTTGGGAACAAGAGATTTTGTTTTATTCCAAATACGTCTATCGGTAATCCGTTGGAGGCTAAGTTATTTTGATCATAGGTGTAATAAACCTCTGTTTTGTCGAAATTAAAGGCTGCTCCTTTTAGGGCTTCCGATCTTTCCAACCTCAATTTGGAGGCCTGTAAACCCGTATTGTTTTTTAGTGCAATGGGGATCATTTCTTCCAATCCCAAGGGAGTTGTCTGACCAGAAACTCCTAAGGTCATCAAGATAAATAGTATTCCAAGGCTTTTCTTTGATGCGATTCTCCCTGATAATCTGCGATGGGTATAGGAAGTATTAAAGAGGGCATATAACACCGGTAATACTACCAGAGTCAATAGGGTCGCAGAAACCAAACCACCAATGACAACTGTTGCAAGGGGCCTTTGTACTTCTGCCCCTGCATTCGTAGAGAGGGCCATTGGTAAAAACCCCATGGCCGCTGCCGCTGCTGTCAATAAAACGGGTCTTAGCCGGTCTTTGGTACCTTGTTTAATGAGTGTTTCCATATCTGCAAAGCCTTGACGTTTAAGTTCCTTAAAATGTTCAATAAGCACTATCCCATTGAGCACTGCAATACCAAAAAGCGCAATAAAACCTACACCGGCTGAAATACTGAAAGGAAGACCTCTTATCCACAATAAAAAGACTCCTCCAATAGCTGAAAGGGGAATGGCAGAATAGATTAAAAGCGCATCTTTGACCGAATCAAAAGTAAAAAAGAGCATAATAAATATTAGGACCAAGGCAATGGGAACAGCTACCTTGAGTCTGGCTTCAGCGCTTTTTAGGTTTTCAAATTGTCCCCCATAGCTGATGGTATAGCCTACCGGAAGTGAAATATTCTCATTTATGAGCAGTTGCACGTCATCTACGACCGACTGCAGGTCTCGATTCCTTACGTTGATCCCAACAACAATTCTTCTTTGTGAATTATCGCGGGCTATTTTAGCTGCTTCCTTCTTGTATGTGATATCAGCTATCTGGGCGAGGGGAATTTTACCTCCCGAGGGTAGATCCACATACAAATTCTTTAGATCATCTATGCCTTTTCTATGCTCCTGGTTTAATCTTACTACCATATCAAATTTTCGTTCTCCTTCAAAGACGCTTCCCACAATATTTCCTGAAAATCCCATGGATATCATTTTGTTCAGATCTTCAATATTTAGCCCGTAGCGGGCCAACTGGGAACGGTCGTAGGATACGTTCATTTGAGGAAGGCCCGCGATCTTTTCAACAGTAATATCTGCCGCACCCTCAACATCTGCAATTAGTGCTTTAATTTCTTCTCCTTTTTTTGTGAGGATATTTAAGTCTTCTCCAAAGATCTTAATGGCAACATCTGCCCTTACCCCAGTGATCAGTTCATTGAATCGCATTTCAATGGGTTGGGTAAATTCAATTTGCATGCCTGGGATCTTTTCTAATGCTTCTTTGAATTTTTCGGCCAGTTCATCCTTGGTTTTTGCCGAGGTCCAGGTACCTATCGGATTAAGAATAATTATCACATCACTTTCCTCCATAGACATGGGATCTGTTGGAACTTCGGCAGCACCAATGCGGGTAACAACTTGTTTTACTTCAGGAAATTCATGCAAGAGTATGTTCTCAATATTTGTGGTAATCTCAATGGTCTCACTTAGGGAGGTTCCTGTTTTTAAAACAGGTTGTATGACAAAATCGCCTTCATCGAGCGTTGGCACAAATTCGCTACCCATATTTACAAAAAGGAGCAAGGAAGATACAAGCAGAGTTAAAGCGATCGCTAAAACTATTTTTTTCTTTTGCAGTGCCCAGTGAAGTACCGGAGTATATAACGCATATGACCAGTTAATGATCCTAACTGCAATGTTTTTATCCGTTTGTCGAAATGGTTTTAAGAAAATAGAGGATATAACGGGGACATAGGTGAGACAGAGAATCATGGCCCCTATTAGGGCAAAACTAAAAGTAAGGCCCATAGGTCTGAACATCTTTCCCTCCACGCCGCTCAGAGAAAGGATTGGAATAAAAACGATCAGGATGATCAGTTGTCCAAATATGGCAGAGTTCATCATTTTCGTTGCCCCATTCTGAACAATGGTATCTTTTAATTCTTTTTGAGCATGTTTCTTAAGGCTTTTGAATTGTTTTGCTCGTGTAGTAATCTCAAAGGCGATGAATTCAACAATGATGACTGCACCATCAATAATGATCCCAAAATCAATGGCCCCAAGACTCATAAGGTTGGCGTCTACTCCAAAAATATACATCAGGGATAATGCGAATAATAAACTCAAAGGGATTACCGAAGCCACTACCAGCCCGGATCTTAAATTCCCGAGGAGTAAAACCACTACAAAAATTACAATAAGACATCCAAGAAGTAGATTTTCAGTTACTGTGGCAGTAGTCCTGTCTATTAATTCGCTTCTGTCCAGAAATGCATTGATATAAACACCTTCCGGCAAGGATCCTGAAATGGAAGCTACTCTTTCTTTAACAGCTTCAATCACTTTTTTAGAATTAGCATTCTTGAGCATCATTACCTGTCCCAGTACTTTTTCACCTTCTCCGTTACCGGTAATAGCGCCAAATCGCAAGGCATTTCCAAAGCCCACTTTAGCGATATCCTTTATTAAAACAGGGACACCATCCTTGTTCTTAACTACTATTTGTTCAATATCCTCGAGGGAGCCCACAAGGCCTTCACCTCTTATAAAATAAACCTGACTCTCCTTTTCAATATATCCGCCACCGGTTACACTGTTGTTTTTTTCCAATGCCGTAAATACATCAGCGGCAGTGATATCCATCGCATTCAATTGCTGTGTATTAATAGCTATTTCATACTGTTTCAGCTTCCCACCCCAGGTATTTACTTCTACTACTCCTGGAATTCCGGATAGCTGACGTTTAACTACCCAATCCTGGATGGTACGCAGATCGGAAGTGGAATAACGGTCCTTATATGCTGGTTTTACTTCCAGGGTATATTGATAGATCTCTCCCAAGCCTGTGGTTATAGGTCCCATCTCAGGACTTCCAAAGCCTTGCGGAATTTTCTCTGAGGCCGATTTTATTTTTTCTGCGATCAGTTGTCTTGGTAAATAGGTTCCCATATCATCATCGAAAACGATAGTAACTACTGACAATCCAAACTTGGATACCGATCTGATCTCTTGTACTCCCGGCAAATTCACCATTTCTAACTCCACGGGATAGGTAATGAATTTTTCCATTTCCTGGGTAGACAGGCTTGTTGAGGTAGTGATCACCTGAACCTGGTTGTTGGTTACATCGGGAACGGCACCAATAGGTATTTGGGTTAGGGAGTAAGAACCATACCCAATTATAAACAATACAAAAAGAAGTACTATAAATTTATTCCGAATACTGAAACTAATGATTTGTGAAAGCATAATTCAAAGACGTATTGATATAGATACTAATCCGTTAAAACGAATTGGTAAACTGATTTGAATTCCATTAAAAAACTGGATCGCCAGGAATGCACTACAAGTTGTAGCACGTAGAATTATGCACCTCTGGGAGGCTGAAATACGCCGGATTGATATCCCGAGGAATCGCTTTGTAGATAATAGAAACTATCCTCTTTTTTAGAGTGCACCTCAATTTTCTCCCTGCTAATATTATTGGGAAATAGCACGAGGGCATTGACTAATTGGTGAGTACAGGAATTATGTTGAAAAGGTAAATTTTCGTGATCCTCATGTTCTTCTTTGTGCTTCTTATGATGATCCTCCTTCAGTTCCCCGTAGTGCTTTGAAATGAAGACAAATAAGTTATCACCATATTGATCTTTGTGGAATGCAGCATGTTCCAACAACTCATCCAATTGTACAATATCCCCAAAACTTATATTAAAACTTTGGATTAGAATGAGCAAAGCGGCCAATATGGATAACAGTTTTGTCATAGTTTAGGAATATCAAATATACCAATTTTACAAATTATCAGGTATTTTGGTCGCTAACTTGATCGTCGTTCTCTTCCGGCACCTCAAATGGAATAGTATCAATAATATATTTAAGTGCCTTAATACGTGCTTCTGTTTTACGGTCGGCTTTTATGATCACCCAGGGAGAAGTTTTCAAATTAGTATGTTCAAACATCTTGACCTTAAATTCCGTATACAGATCCCACAGTTCCTGAGCTTTGCGGTCAACATCTGTCATTTTCCACCTTTTTAAAGGATCGGATTGAATATCCTTAAAACGTATTGCCTGCTGTTCTTTTGTGATAGAGAAATAGAATTTGATCAAATAGATCCCGGAATCCATGATCATATTTTCAAAATTATTCACTTGTGCCATAAAACTACGGTACTGTGCTTTGGTACAAAAGCCATTTACAGGTTCTACCACTGCCCGGTTGTACCAACTTCTGTCAAAAAATACCATTTCTCCGGGTTTAGGTAATTGATTGACATAGCGTTGAAAATACCATTGTCCCTGTTCCTCTACAGTAGGTTTTGATAGGGCCACTATACGGAAATGCCGTGGATTAATGTGTTCTGTGATTCGCCGGATAGCGCCTCCTTTTCCGGCAGCATCCCTTCCTTCAAAAATAATGACCACCTTTTTATTTTTGGTAATCACCCAGTTCTGTAACTTAATGATCTGCGCTTGTAAGGCGTGGAATTCTTCTTCACTCTTAATAAGACGTAAAGCTTTTTCAATGTTTGTTTTTTTGTCGGCCAGAAGCATTTTCTTTCCCAGGGGAGAATTGAGAAGCTCAAGATCTTCAATACTAAGATTTAGTTTTTTTACTGCTGTCTTATTCATAGCCTAAATATCTATTTGTTCTATTTGCCTGTAATAACGCAAGACGATATTAGGATCAGGTAAAATGGTAATTTTTGTTTTATGACTGGTTGTATAGTCAAATTTGGAGAGTACAAAACGCATGCTTTCAAGTCGAGCAGTTTTTTTATCATTGGCTCGTACTATGATCCAGGGACTAAAAGTAGAATGTGTCTTAGAGAACATCTGTTCTTTGTAATATGTATACTTGTCCCAAAGTTCCTGTCCTCGCTTGTCTACCGGACTAAATTTCCATTTTTTTAACGGATTTAAAAGTCTGGATTCTATGCGTTTTTTTTGTTCTTTTTTAGAGATTGAAAACCAAAATTTTATGATATGAACACCATCCTCGTACAACATATGTTCAAAGCCGGGGACCTGAACCATAAACTGATTATATTCTTTTGGGGTACAAAAACCCATCACAGGTTCTACCACGGCCCGGTTATACCAGCTTCTGTCAAAAAGTACGATCTCGCCAGGATTAGGGAGTTCCTTAATATATCTTCTGAAATACCATTGACCCCGCTCTACCTCGGTTGGCTTTGAAAGGGCTACCACGCGTGTAGATCTTGGATCCAGATGTTGCTTAAAGCGTTTAATGGCACCTCCTTTCCCGGCGGCATCGCGGCCTTCGAAAATAATGGCTACTCGTAACCCTTTTTTCTTTACCCATCGTTGGAAATTCACCATCTCGATCTGCAATAGTCGTAATTCTTCTTCATAGCGAAGCGTTCTAAGTGCTTTGTCTATTTTAATCTGCTTATCTTCAGCAATATCGATGAGGTCCTTCCTTTTTTTGGCACGACTTAAATCTTCTAGGGTATACATGGGTAGTCTGGTCTTTAAAAAAATAAGAAGCCGTGGCGGCTTTTATAAATTCTGTTTAATAAGATGAAATTATTAACGTCATAAAGATACGAATTTTCGAAAAGGTAATAGGGCAAGGGAAGCAATTGTTTGGCCTTTAATTCCCTATCCCGGCAGGATTTGAGGAACATTCTTGTATTAATCCTACCTATTGATTATGTTTATTCTAATGATAAAATCCTTGTCCATGAAACGTATTAACCTCATACTCATATTCTTTATATTTTTTATCGCACAGACAACTGAAGCACAGAAAAAGAAATTTAATTATCTGGATGTTTTCGAACTGTCGTATGTTTCAGATCCACAGATCTCACCAGATGGTTCCTGGATCGTCTACCGTAGAATGGGATTTAATATTATGACAGACCGTGCAGAGGGAAATCTCTGGATGATCAGAAAAGATGGTAGCCAACATCAGAAACTCACCTCAAGAGAGATGTCAGAATTTAGCCCCAGATGGTCGCCCAAAGGCGACAGGCTAGCCTTTGTTAGTAGTACCGAAGAGGGGTCAGAGATCTATATGTATTGGGTGAGCTCAGGCAAGTTTGCAAGGATCTCACAACTTCCTGCCAGTCCGTCTTCCTTAACTTGGTCTCCAAACGGGGAACAACTTGCTTTTTCCATGAATATTCCAAAAAAACCACCGGTTCTGGCCAAAATGCCGGAAAAGCCCAAAGGTGCCGAATGGGCAGAATCACCCAGGATCACAGATCGGTTGTATCATGAGGCCGATGGCCGTGGGTATATTGCTCCCGGATTTAATCATTTGTTTGTAATACCTGCAAATGGTGGTGCACTCAGACAACTTACTCAGGGGGATTTTCAGCATCGTGGAACCATTTCATGGGCACCATCAGGGAATGAGCTCTATTTTTCTGCCAACAGGAATGAAGATTGGGAATACGATTTTAGGAATAGTGAGATCTATACGGTCAATGTTGTAGATGGAAACATCAATCAGCTTACGGAACGTCAGGGTCCGGACAGGAGTCCTGCCGTATCTCCTAATGGCAAGACCATTGCCTATTCTGGGTATGAAGACAAGGTGCAGGCCTATCAGATTAGTTCATTACAACTGATGGATGGTAATGGAGGGAATAGGAAGGTACTGTCAATGTCACTAGACAGGGATGTAGATGATTTTCAATGGGATGAGAAAGGTAGCGGACTCTATTTTATGTATGATGACAAAGGCAATACAAAGATTGCTCATATTGGCTTGAACGGAATAATAAAGGACCTTGCAAAAGATGTTGGAGGTACTACCATAGGAAGACCATACGGTGGCGGCTCCTTTAGTGTAGCAAATAATGGGACCATTGCTTATACTCAAACCAGACCAGAATATCCTGCAGAACTGGCCGTCTATGATCCAAAGAAAGGAACCACCACAAAGATCACCAGTCTTAATAAGGCTTTGACAGACTTCAGGGATCTGGGGAAAGTAGAAGAGATCTGGTATACTTCATCGTTTGACCAAAGAGACCTTCAAGGATGGGTGGTGTATCCTCCAGGATATGATGCCAGCAAGAAATATCCTTTTCTGGTAGAGAATCATGGTGGACCTATTTCTAATTATGGCGATCGATTTTCAGCAGAGATCCAGCTTTATGCCTCCGATGGGTATATCGTTTTTTATCCCAATGCCAGAGGAAGTACGAGTTATGGAGAGGAGTTTGGTAATCTGTTGTACAACAATTACCCTGGTCAGGACTATGATGATGTGATGGATGGGGTAGATTATTGCATCGCCAAAGGCATTGCACATGAAGATCAGTTATTTGTAACGGGGGGTAGTGCAGGAGGCATAATGACCGCCTGGATCATAGGAAAGAATAACAGGTTTGAAGCTGCTGTTGTAGTTAAGCCTGTAATGAACTGGATAAGTAAGACATTGGTAGCTGATAATTATTTTGGCTATGCCAACTCTCGCTACCCTGGGCAACCCTGGGAAAATTTTGAAGGCTACTGGAAATTTTCTCCTCTTTCCCTGGTTGGAAATATTGAAACACCGGCTATGGTTATGGTAGGAATGGACGATCTCAGAACACCTCCCAGCGAGGCAAAACAATTGTATCATGCTTTAAAACTGCGTAAAATAGAAACTGTACTTGTAGAGATCCCCGGCGCTAGTCATGGGATCGCCAACAAGCCCAGTAACCTGATCACCAAAGTAGCACATACCTTGGCCTGGCTCAATAAATATCGCATTCCAAATGAGGATTAAATGACACGAAAGAAAAGACATTGGTTATGGAACATAGTGATCGTTCTAACAATATTGATCTGTTTGGCGGCTTTTATCCTGCATTCACAAACCTGGATCCGACAGGAAACTGATCGAGTTCTTTTGATCTCAGGGTTTTATTCAACGGAGATCATTTACTCAGATATTGGAAATGTGAGTATGGTACCCAAGATCCCGGAGATGGAAAGGGTAAGTGGTTTTTCCGTATGGGCCGTGGAAAAAGGAATTTTCAGGGATACCCTTGAAGGAGTAGAAGGAATACGTGTGTATGTAGATGATCTTAATCAGCCAAAGATCAAATTAGAAAGAAAGGAAGATGCACAGATCTATTTCAATTTTAAGGACTCGCTTAAAACCAAAGAATATTATGATCTTTTAATAGAGAAAATGGATGAAAATTTGCCAGAT
>CBDUON010000084.1:0-9534 GCA_965368835.1 uncultured Eudoraea sp.
AAAAGGAAGAAGTGATAATACAGCATGCAAAAAGCGTATATAGAAATTTATTCATGAGAGGGAATTTAGTTATGCATTATGAAGAAGGGTAAATAGAGTTTAGCCCCAAGGATCATTCATTTTTAAAAATAGTAATTTATTACCGGATATTAACCATTCTTAGAATCAAGAAATATCATTAAAGACACATACAACCAAAAAGATCAATGTCTTCAAACCATAAATTATAAACAAAGTCATCTTTAATAAAATAAACAGCCCTTATTGGGGTATCTGTCTCATCAAATTCCTTGTTAGGTTCAACGGCATATGCAAAATAAATATTATTTATTCCATCTAAGGTCGCAAAAGTTTTAAGATACCCAGAGCTATTGATACAATCGGCACAAACTAAAGTTTGTGTTCGGCGCAAGAGCGAATCGATCTTCGGGTTTTCCACAAAATTCAATTGAATTTCAAAAGGACTGGCTATAAGAAATTCCTTTTCATATTTCATATTTTCATGGACAGCGAGATCAAAATAATAATATTCCAAACATTCATCTATGTATCTTCCAAAACTTTGCACGGCAGAAATATATTTAGAAGAAGAACTGTATAGAAATAATTTAGGAGGAGTGGTATAGATAGAGTCAATAATGTTCTTATAAATAAAATTACCATTCCCGGACCAAAAGGAAGGTCTTTTGATTTTATAAAACCCGGTCTTTTCAAATAACAAACTATCAGCAGTGGCTTTTTCACTCCAATTGTTATTGTTATAAACCCCTATAGAGTCTTTTTTTATCTTAAAAACTGGAGATATCGCTTTTTCGATACTGATGAGGGTTGTATCATTTCTTTGAGTGATCAAGGCCTTAAGGAAGCGCAAATTTTCCGAGTTATCTCCTGAATTTTTCCATAAAGTTTTGCTGATACTATCAAATTTTAATTCATCAATAATCGATTGCTTTTGCTTTAAAATATAATAGGAATGACATATTTTCCAAGTAAAAGAAGTAATGCTATCATACAACTTAGGATTTGTAGAATATAGGGATTCTACTCTTAGAAGATATTTTTGAATTTGTAGGAGTTGGTCCTTTAGATCTTTAGATACTGTGTCAACTGGAAATGGATTGTCCGTTACAAACTTGTCTAAAAGAGCTTTTTCCTGTTTGGTTAAACCGATGTGCTTTTTGTTCGACACATAGCCCTTTATTGTGACCGTAGTCGGAGTTTTTGTTGTTTCAGAAGTAGGGGTTTTATATTCTTCATTCTTAATCTTATTCTGACAACTGAATAAAATAAGAAAGCCAATTAGTAAGACCCCATACCCTCTTTTACTTTGAAAAAGATACAAGCTTAACTACTTTTTTGATTTTTTTAATCGCTTTTCCGCCTTTTTCTCCTTTGCAGTTTTTAACGGTTCTTTTTTTAGATTCTTTTTAGCATCTTGTCCTTTTGCCATAATAATGTCTTATATGTTAGTGTAATTAGCAGAAAGATATGAATTTTTAAAGCGATTTAATACGATTAGTGCAGCACATTGACCTTTAATTGTCTAAGTTGTATATGTATCTGGCTCCGTTGATTTTATAAACTTGTCATATATGTATTACCCTACTATATATTTCATTTTTCTTACACATTTTTTAGTATCTTCCGCAGTAAATTATAACATTATGAGAAATCTACTTTGGTTAGTTGCTGTAATTTGTATCGTTGTTTGGTTGCTTGGACTTTTGGGAATTGTAGAAGGTTTGGCTACCAGTAATCTCATCCATATTTTGTTGGTGGTGGCTATTATAACAATCTTGTATAATATAATATCCGGAAGAAAACCTTTATAAACACATTATCTAAAAGAATTAATTATGAAAAAAATTATAGGGATCGCTCTTATTGTTCTGGCTGTTTATTTAGGATATGTTGGGATCAACATGTTTTCCGGCAGTACAGCCTCTGTGGACGTAGTAGGGATAGAATTAAAGGCTGAAGACAGTCAGCAAAAGACCACCTCTTTTTTGTATATGGGGGGCGCAATCCTCTGTGCCATTGGCGGTATTGTATTGCTAAAATCTAAGAACTAGGTCACTTAAATAAACCTGACTTCCTGTGTAATTGACAGCAAGAAGTTAAGGTATAAAATTACCAGTATTGCAATAAAAAAAACCTCAGCTTTTGCTGAGGTTTTTAAGTTTGGTGAGATGACGGAAAGTCAAATACCTACTATAATATAATTATTAAGAGTAAAATAATAATAAGGGCACCGGCCGAAATATAAATGCCATTCCCTGTAGTTCTCAACTGGGTTTTTATGGCCCTAACTTCTTTTCGCAGCGCTTTTCTCTCAAATCGATCCAGATCAGATCTGTCCATTTCTTTAATTTCTTCCAATCTATTCAGCATTACTTTTACTTCGGCCGGAATTTCTTTTGGCTCCGGAGCAGGCTTTTTATCAGCAGCATGTACTGTAGATAATACACCAAATGATAACATACAAATCATTACGTAAAGGCTTACTTTTTTCATTTTATTCATTTTTAAAAGAGGTTAGAAATTGTTCTTAAAAGTACTTATATCTTTTAGATACAAGGGTAAATTAGACCAGAGAAGATAGTGAATTCAATCGATTAATTCAAGGGGATTATATATGAAGGCAGTTCAGAAATAATTCCTTATGCCTTAGAAGGGTTGCTCCTATTTATTATCGGGCAAATATTCTTTGGGAATAGGGTTCTCCTCAGATTCCTGTGTCCAGTAAATATTTATGACCCACCAACGTTTACCATCATTTAATAGTTGAATGCTGTTAATTCCTCTCATAAAAGGAACGGTATCGGCCTCACTTCGGAAAGATTCATAGGTGCTGAATACCTGAGAAATGTTTCCAAAAGTATGGACAGACCTGTGAATTTCCTTTTCAAAGAATCCATTTTCTACAAGCCATTTTCCCGATCCCTGAACATAATCTTCCGGCGACATATATCGCACTGAGAAGATACCCGTTTCATTTTCCCCTGAAGGAATTAATTTGGCATCTGGATGAAATAAAAACCTAAAGAGTTCCCAATTTCTTTCTTCTCCTTTTTCTCCGGAGATCACAGCATATAGAGTTGAAAGTGTGCTATCCATAGATTGTACTTTTTCAGTATACATTTCTATGGGAGATTGAGCGTTTGTTTTGAGTGCAAAAACGCAAAGTAAGGCAGTACAAAAGAGCAATTTTTTCATATCCCCAGTTTAGATCTAATGGTACTAAAAATTTCAACAAACCAATTTTCTTTTTTATTAAAATCGATTTTCCCCAGAATTTTTATGGTGTCTTCATATCCTTTTTTCATTAATCCTTCGATCTGAGTTGTATCAGTTCTGTCAAAAGCTGATAAATCTGGTTTGATCAAAAGATCGGCATCCTCAGTTTGTAATTTAGCTGCCTGCTGCATGATAAAATGAAAACTGTTCATCAGCACATCCAGAATATTTCCCGGCTTCTGGTAATTGTGGTTTGCATTGAGATCAACTCCAATAATATATTGGGCTCCTAATTTTTTTAATGTTTTTATAGGGACATTTTCTACGATCCCTCCATCAATAAGCATTTTATCATCTATGACAACGGGCTTAAATATTCCGGGAATACAGGTACTCGCCATTACTGCCTGGGCCACAGAACCTTTTTTTAGGACCACTTTCTCTCCACTCACTGCATCGGTAGCAATAATAGCCATAGGGATCATGGATTCCTCTATTTTTCTATCCCCTATATGTTCTACCAGTAATGACCCAAATTTCTCATTGGAAAGCAAACTATACCTAGACAATGATATGCTCGCAATATTCATCCATTTCAACTCAGAGGTGATATCTCTGATTTCTTCCCAGTCTTTTCCGAAAGCGTACAATGCAGCTACAAGCGCACCTATACTGGTGCCGGTAATAAACTTTATATCAACGCCCTTTTCCTCAATGGCTTTCAGGACACCAATATGCGCAGCTCCAAGTACAGCTCCTCCACCAAGTGCCAATCCAATATTGTTCATTTCTCCGAAAGTTATTTATCTTTTATTTCTGCGGAATCCAGGGTTTTGTGAACCTCTTTTTTTGTTCCGATTGGCAAAAAACTCTTGTTTCTTTCGTTGCTTTTCCTTCTCTTTTTCTTTCTTTTCAGCAGCATTCATTGGTCTGTCTGTCTGAGGGAAGGGATGGTCCTTTATGATTTCGATCTTCTGCCCGGTGAGTTTTTCTATATCGGTGATATAAGCGTTTTCTTCGGGTTCACAAAGGGAGATAGAAATGCCTTCCTCTCCGGCACGTCCACAACGTCCAATTCTGTGAACATAGGTCTCGGACTCATTGGGAATATCGTAGTTAATTACATACCGAAGTTTGTCAATGTCTATGCCACGTGCGGCAATATCTGTTGCCACTAAAACTCTTTTTCTTCCGTCTTTGAAGTCCTTAAGTGCTTTTTGACGCTGGTTTTGAGACTTGTTTCCGTGGATGGCTGCCGCTTCAATTCTTTTCTTGTGAAGATTCCTCACAATTTTGTCTGCCCCATGTTTGGTCCGGGAAAAAAGTAATACCTGTTCTAAATCCCGGTTTTGAAGGATGTGTAAGAGCAAATCATTTTTGTGCCCTTTGTTGGTGGTATATAAATACTGTTGAATGGTTTCGGCAGTAGAAGAAACCGGACTTACAGCCACCTTTTTTGGGTTGTTTAAAATTTGATGAGACAGGGTCACAATACTTTTTGGCATGGTAGCCGAGAAAAATAGAGACTGTCTTTCCTTGGGTAATTTTGCTATGATCTTCTTAATGTCATGAATAAAACCCATGTCGAGCATCCTGTCTGCTTCATCCAACACAAAATATTTTATGTCTCTCAAAGAGATAAATCCCTGATTCATTAAATCGAGCAAGCGGCCGGGAGTTGCCACCAGAATATCTACACCACTGCGTAAGGCCTTTGTTTGAGAACCCTGAGAAACACCTCCAAAGATCACAGTATTCTTAATACCGGTGTACTTCCCATAGGCCGTAAAACTTTCCCCGATCTGTATGGCCAGTTCCCGGGTAGGGGTCACGATAAGGGCCTGCACCTTACGTTTTCCGTTGAGGTTTTGCAGATCATTGTACATATGCTGAAGCATAGGAATGGCAAAAGCGGCGGTTTTACCTGTCCCTGTCTGCGCACTGCCAATAACATCTTCCCGCTTGAGGATAAGAGGGATGGCATCTGCCTGTATGGGGGTAGGGGTAGTGTATTCCAGATCCTTTAATGCTTTAAGGATAGGGGGAATAAGTTTCAGATCTTCAAATGTCATATTCTGTAGTTTCAGGCTGCAAAAGTACTATTAAATGGACCAGCAGCGAAGAGAATAGGGCAAGAACTGCTTGAGAACAGCTTTCGCGATAGGGTGCAGTTTGTCATATCGAGCGGAGTCGAGATATGATGTCAGCATTCCAAAACAGGGTCTCGACTTCGCTCGACCTGACATATGACAGGATGTTCATAGGCTTTTCCCGTCTTATTTTTCGATTTAATATCATCATGGGTTTATGGTTGGAAGTGATCCTAAAAGCAGTGAAAGCAGGGGTAAAGGTTATCTGGTAGTATAAAAAATAAAAATGCCATTATCTTGATTTTAAAACCAGATAATGGCATTTCTTTTTAAAAATAATCTCTTACAAGGTCCGTAAATATTCTGCCACAGCCCTGGCATCTTCCTCACTTAGATTTTGGTTGAGCATAACAGCGTTGTTGTATTCTTTTAACAGCGCTTTTGCAATAGGATCTTCTCGTAACATTCCATCAGGGTTCAGGATCATGTTCATCACCCACTCCGGACTACGGCGCTCATATACCCCACTCAAAGCGGGCCCTATCATACGCTGGTTGGCCATATGACATGCCACACAAATAGCATTGTATTTAGCTTCTCCGGCAGCGGCCATTTCAGTATTGATCTCCTTGTCAAAGCTAACGGACTTAATTGGCCCCACTCCTTTGTTGTTCATATCCACTGGTACTGCTTCAGAGGTATTTGTTGTTGTTTCTACCGTCTTGGTACGGCTCATTTCAAATCCTTCTTTTTTCTCTTCTTTTTTCTCTCCACAGCTTAGTACAAAACTTCCCAAGGCTGCTATTAGCAGTAATTTTTTCATATGTTCGTTGTTTTTCGGACCACTAATATAAGAAAATAGCGCCTTCCTATTTTTCCTCAAAGAATTTTAATGCTCTTTTTTCTGTATATGCAATATTTTGAGCATCGTAAAAGCCTACATGACCCCCGTAACTAGGTACTTCTAAAAAAATATTTTTATTTGCTTTAGCCTCGTAATATGGGTAGCATTCCGGCCCTAAAAATGAATCATTTTGGGCATTGATAATAAGGCTGGGGATCTTAATTTCAGGTAAGAATTGAAGCGAACTACTTTGAGCGTAGTAGTCCAGGGCATCTGCAAAACCATGTGCTCTACTGGTGTATACATCATCAAAATCTTTAAGGGTTTTGATCCTTGCAATCTCATTATTTGGCAACAATTCAGGGAATAAAGGTTGTTTGGCCTTCAGTTTGGCCACCAAATGTTTCCGAAACCGTCGTGCATAGGGTATGTTTTCCCAGGACATCAATGCACGTAATGAACTATAAAGGTCGCATGGAGCAGACACAGCAACTATACCTTTTATTTCATCAGGAATTTCCCTGCCCTCACCTGCATATTTTAGGACCATATTCCCGCCCAGGCTAAAACCTTTAATATAAATTTCTTTGTAATTTTTAATGTTAAGGAGATGTTTTACTACGGCATCGAGATCCTCAGTAGCACCAGAATGGTAAGATCTGTAAAGACGGTTAGGTTCTCCACTGCAACCTCTGAAATTTACCGCACAACAATCATAGCCCGCTTTATTAAAATATTTAGCACTTCCTTTAATATATGGCCGTTGACCATTGCCTTCAAGGCCGTGAAGTAGTATCACTACTTTGGTTGCAGGAGTATTCGCATAACTCCAGTCAAGATCTATAAAATCTCCATCGGACAATTCCAGACGTTCTCGTTCCTGCTCCAGATCCTGTATTCTGCGAAAGAGGCCGTAGTAAACGGTAGACACATGTCCGCTCTTAAAAAGTAAAGGAGGGTTATAAGCGGAAGGAATTATAGACATCAGTATTGGAAATTATCCAGAGATTATTTGGGATAGGTATTTAGGAGTGCCGCCTGTTCTTCAATGGCTGATTTAAATTCATTTTTTAAGTTTGTTACCAGGTCGGCAACAGACAAAACATCTTCTACAGTTGCCACTCCTTGTCCTGCGGACCAGATAGTTTTCCACGCCTTTGCCTCTGTATCTAATTCTTTGCCAAAGTCTATTTTAACATCTTTTTTAAGATCGGCTTCCGTAATCCCTGCAGCCTGAAGGCTGGCGCCCAGAAAATTGGCATGCACCCCGGAGATAGCTGCGGTATAGACCACGTCACTGGCTCCTGCTTTAATGATCATTTGCCGATATTCTTCCGGTGCTTTACTTTCTTTTGTGTTTATAAAACGGGTGCCCATATAAGCGAGGTCGGCACCCATCTGCATGGCCGATGCAATATCTCGTCCAGTGGAAATACAGCCGGAAAGAATAATGGTCTTATGAAAGAATTTTTTGATCTCTGCTACCAAGGTCATTGGGTTGATGGTCCCTGCATGTCCTCCTGCTCCCGCAGCTACTAATATGAGGCCGTCTACTCCGGCTTCTGCCGCTTTTTGCGCATGCCGCTTTTTAATGACATCATGAAAGACCAGACCACCATAGCTGTGAATAGCATTGACCACTTGGGATACGGCACCCAAGGAGGTAATTATGATTGGCACTTTGTGTTTAATACATAGCTTTAGATCTGCCTCCAAACGTGGATTTGTTGGATGAACAATAAGGTTTACACCAAACGGGGCGCACTTTTTCCCGGTTTTCTTTTCATGGGAAGACAATGCTTCCTTAATCTCCACTAACCACTCCTCAAAACCCTCGCTGCTTCGTTGGTTGAGGGCCGGAAAAGTTCCTATAATACCATTTTTGCAACATTCTATGACCAATTGTGGTCCCGATATAAGAAACATAGGAGCCGCTATTGCGGGGAGAGATAGTTCTTTTATAAATGAGGGTTTAGATTTCATGTTTAAAAATTTAGGGCTAAAAATAGGGATTAATTATTTGCAATCCGTAGGCTGTAATTTTAAAACGGTAGTATTTTTGTAGACTAACAAAACAAAGTTACCATGCCCTACTTTAAAGAATTTGAAATTCGCTGGAGCGATCTTGATGCCAATTTACATTTGGGGAATAGTTCCTATACTAATTTAATGACTCATGCCCGCATGTCTTATTTGTCTACGCTGGGCTTTGATCATAAAAGTCTAATTGAACATCGCTTAGGTCCAGTGGTTTTTTATGAGCATATGTATTATTTTAAGGAAGTCTTACCCGGGAGTACTGTAAAGGTTTCTGTAGAGGTTAAAGGCCTTAGTGAGGACGGGATGTTCTTTGAATTTCATCAAAATTTCTATGATGACCATGGGAAAAATGTAGCCCGTTGTGAGCTTATGGGTTCCTGGATGGGTTGGGAAACTCGAAAGCTTATGCCGCTGCAGGGAAAATTGTTGGAGGGAATTTTAGGTGTTGAAAAAGCGAGCGATTTCAGAGTACTAACCAAAGAAGATACCAGAAAATTTAAGAAGTTTCCAAAGGATCTGGTTTAGCCTTTTTGCTTACCAGGTAGACGCCAAGAAAGACCAAACTAGCGGCGGTGATCTTCACAGGGTTCAATTGATCTTTACCCATCAGGACTGCAAAAAGAATTCCTACAAAGGGCTGAATATAAACAAAGACGCTAACGGTGGAAGCTTTTAGCTGGGTTAGGGCATAGGCGTTAAAAAGATAGGTACAAAAGGTTGTTCCCAGAACAACAAAACCAATTTTCCATAAGACGTCTGCCGGGAGGGTGCTCCAGGAGATCTCAAGGAATTCTGGTAATGCAATAGGAAGGTTTATAAAGATTCCTATCAGGAAAAGCCATTTCATAAGTGTAAAGGGATGGTATTTTTCTACCAGTTTCTTGGTTAAGATGAGGTAAAGACCAAAAAAAAGGGCATTAACCAGGAAAAGGGTGTTTCCCAGTGGAATATTTGGAGCGTCTTGCCTAATTTCCTGCCCATAGATGATAAGCCCCAGTGCCCCAACGAGCCCAATGGCAATACCTAATCCTTTTATCAACCTGATCTTTTCCTTAATTAGGAAGGCAGACAAAATCACGACAATTATAGGGGTAGTGGTCACCAATACAGAACTATTGATAGGGGTAGAAAGATCCAGGCCTTTAAAAAATGCCAGCATATTTATGGCCATCCCAAACAGGGCGCAGATAAAAAGTCGGCCCCAGTCTTTCCGTTCAATCTTTTCTTTTGGTCCCAAAAAGGAAATCCCCCAAAAAAGTGCGGTTGCACCTAATACACGGATCATAATAAAACCAAAAGGTTTTACATGCATGGGCATAACAC
>CBDUON010000085.1:0-9501 GCA_965368835.1 uncultured Eudoraea sp.
TACACACAAAGTCTTTCTCAATGATCTCTTCTGAAACCAGTGTTTTTCCTAGTTGGAACATCTTTTTTGGGTAAGCGACAAAGATACTTTTTTCACCTGTAATTCCATCGATAATATTTGTATTGACGCTCTGTCTCAAACTCAAAATATATACTACTTTTGCACAACTTTAAAAGTCTTTTGGAATGCATTTAGACATCAGGGAAATAGCAACTGCCAGTATAGTACTTTTTGCCGTTATTGATATTGTTGGGAGTATTCCTATAATTATAGATTTGCGAAAAAAAGTAGGACATATTCACTCTGAGAGAGCATCTATCGTCGCCGGGATCATAATGGTAGCATTTCTATTTGTGGGAGAGGAGATTCTTAATTTGATCCGCATAGATGTGTATTCCTTTGCGGTAGCCGGGGCCTTTATTATATTCTTTTTGGCGATAGAGATGATCCTTGGAATCACCCTTTACCGCGATGACGAACCAGAATCTGCCTCCATAGTACCCATTGCTTTTCCGTTGATAGCCGGTGCGGGCACTATGACAGCTCTTTTATCCTTACGCGCCGAGTTTTATGTGGAGAACATCATAGCAGCAATTATCGTCAATATTATCTTTGTCTACCTGGTTCTAAAATCTTCTGCCAAGATTGAACGCGTCATGGGGAAAGGTGGATTAAGTGTGGTCAGAAAAGTATTTGGAGTCATATTATTGGCAATTGCCGTTAAATTATTTGCCACGAATATTAATCAGTTATTTCCATAAATGGGTATTTTCCAGGAATTCAACTCACAATAAAGCGAAAAAATGAATAAAAAAGTTACTGTTGTTCTTATCATTTTAGCCCTCGCCTTAATTGCCTATAATGTCACAATTATTGATTTTTCAGAACCTTTGGGGGAGGAAAGTATTATTGCAGTCATAGGTGTTGTAGCAGCCTTGTGTGCCATTGTTCTGCTTCTTATTCTCCTTACATCCAAAAACATCCAGAAAAAGATTGAGGAAGATTAGATTTCTCCTTCTTTGTATTAAAGTCACCTTAGTTTTTAATATTTTTAAGGGTGAAAGCCCTGGTATTCTTATTTCTATTTAATTTTTTCTTCCTTGGGCTTTCTCAAAGTGAGAAACCACTTGCTGGTATCTTAACAGATTCGGTGCCGGTTGTTCAGGATGCCGATGAAACTTATGCCCTGTATCTCCCTAGTGGCTATGACCCTCAATCTCCATCACCCATCGTATTTATTTTCGATCCTGCAGCTCGTGGAGTTATTGGGCTACAACCTTTTATTGAAGCAGCCGAGAAATACTCCTATATTTTAATTTGTTCTAATGATTCTAAAAATGGTCCATATAGTCCAAATCTAAAGATTGCAGATAACCTATTTAAAGGCGTATTAAACACCTATGCCGTTGATCGCAATAGAATATATACCGCCGGATTCTCCGGAGGATCGCGCCTGGCGTCAACTATTGCCGTTTTGAGCAATAGTATAAGAGGAGTAATTGCCTGTGGCGCCGGATTTGCTAAAAGTCCGATGTATTTCCCTACCCTTCAAAACTCATTTTCATATGCTGCCCTGGTGGGCTACAGAGATATGAATTATCAGGAAATGAAGAAAACCGTGCAATGGGCCACTAAATTAGGTTTGCCAAACGAGTTTTTTCCATTTGAAGGAGAGCATCAATGGCCTCCTTCATCTGTGATACTTCGCGCGTTCCATTGGCTCCAAAATGAGGCGGTAAAGCAAGGCGTGTCATCAGTAAATAATGAGGATCACAAAATTAACTACCAACGTTCATTGTCCTTAGCAGATTCATTAGAGAAAAACGGTCATTTGCATGATGCGGTTCATGAATACGAGCGACTTCAAAGAAACTATTCAGATCTGGCTGAAGACGAATATTTGAATACTAGTATAAGGAGAATTAAAAAACAAAAAGCATATAAGAAAGCAGAGGTCGTTGAAAATAGAGTGGCTGTTTTAGAGGATTCTTTGTCTCAGAAATTTATACTGCGATTTGTGCAGGAATCTATGGAGGGCAAAAGCCCGGATAATTTTAAATGGTGGAAGAACCAATTGAATCGCTTTAATAAGAAGTACGGTGAACATAAACAGCCTGCCTATAGGGACATGGCATATCGCATTAAATCACAACTTTATGCCGTAACTATTGAGTCTTTCAATGAATTTATAGTAGAAGGGAATGATAAAAAAACTTCATATTGCGAAGAATTGCTATTGGTAATTGCCCCGGAAAATCCTTTTGCGCACTATCAAATGGCAAGGAGGTATGCAGCAAAAGATATGCTCCAAAAATGTCTTGATCATTTGGAAAAAGTCATAGCCCTGGGCTGGAACGATAAAGAATTTATTCGAAATACTTCGGAATTTTCTAAAATACGTAAGGACCCGGCTTTTATAGCTTTACTTGAGGGAATAAAATAGATATACTACTAATCTATTACCATTTTCTTCAGCATTGGTTGATCTAATTCCAATACTTTTTGCAGCATAGGATCTATGGCACCTTTAATCTTGGCACTTATGTTAGGTGAAAACAACTGTTCAGCCAGTGCCGCTTTTAAATACAGCTTAATACGCTGATCATATGCGTAGAAATCCATTCGGATGCTATTGCCAACGGCAAAATCCACAAATTGCTCAAATAAGATATCATCTACCACGAAGTTGTTGATAAAATCTTGCTGTACATAATTGGTATAGCGGTCACGATCTTCCTCCAGATGTTCAAAAACAAAACGAGAGATAAAGCCAAGGCTTTCCATACTCTTTATGGTTTCTTCCTCAATATTTCCAATTGGAACAAATACATCCGGGATTATGCCTCCTCCGCCATACACCACCTTGCCTTTTGGGGTAGTAAATTTTAAAGAATCTGCTACCTTAATACTATCTGCAGACAATAATTCACCATTCTCATACCTTGCTTGAAAACGTTCGTAATAGTCTTCATTGCCATTCTTGTAAGTTCTTTGGATGGAGCGACCTGTTGGAGTGTAATACCTGGAAACCGTTAAGCGTACCGCAGATCCATCTCCCAGAGCCATTTCGCGCTGTACAAGTCCTTTTCCAAATGACCTGCGACCTACTATGGTTCCTACGTCATTATCCTGCAATGCTCCTGCAATGATCTCACTTGCTGAGGCAGAGCGTTCGTTAATAAGTACATAAACCGGTTTGTCCTCAAATGAACCCGCTTTGGATGCAAACATCTTCTCTACTTTGCCTTTCTTGTTCTTAGTAAAAAGAATAAGCTTACCATCTTTCAGAAATTCGTCTGCCATTTGCTCCGCAATTCCTAAATAACCCCCGGGATTATCCCGGAGATCTAGCGTTATTTTCGTAGCCCCATCTTTCTGCAAAGAAAGAAGGGCTTTTTTGAATTCTTTATACGTAGACTCCGCAAATCTGTTGATTTTGATATACCCCATATCACGAGAAAGCATATAATATGCTTCAACACTCTTAATTGGCACTCTATCTCTTTTAAGGGTAACCGTAAAGTAATTGTCTTCAGTTTTTCGATATATCTTTAAATCTACAGTAGACCCTATTTCACCTTTTAAAGTACTGACAATACGGCTACTGGGTAAATTCTTACCGTATAAGGTGTCTTTGTCTGCCATTAATATTCTATCACCGGGTTCTATCCCTTTTAGAAAACTTGGACCGTTCTCAATGGTGCGGATCACCGTAATAGTGTCCTTGTACATATAAAAATTGATCCCGATCCCCACAAAATCACCTTTCATGTTCTCAGAAACCTGTGTTAGTTCCTCCCTTGGAATATACACCGAATGCGGATCTAACTTTTCCAGAATATTATTGACAGTAACATCTACAATACTATCTGTATTGATCTCATCTACATACTCAAAATCTATATAATCTATGAGTCGGTTTAGTTTATCTTTCTTTGAGTTGGTAGAGAAGAGCTTTTCGGGCGAATCATTAAAATTAAGCTTGCCACCAATCAGTACACCTAATGCCAAGGCTAAGGCAATGATCATTGGCCATATGTAATGATACTTCTTCATTAATTCTTATTCTTTTTCTTCCAAAATATGAGGAAGATGTTCTAGCACGATCCCCGCCTTGTCCAGAAATTGCAACCCTGAGTCATCTTTATATGCTACTTGGTATACAACGCGTTTAATGCCAGATTGGTGTATTAACTTACTGCATTCCTTGCAAGGGGATAATGTAATATATAACGTAGCCCCTTCACATGACTGCGTAGAAGCTGCTACCTTGGAAAGGGCATTCGCCTCCGCATGTAAAACATACCATTTGGTATATCCATCGTCATCCTCACAAATATTCTCAAAACCTGTTGGCGTTCCATTGTAACCATCGGATATTATCATACGGTCCTTTACGACGATTGCCCCTACCTGTCTGCGTACACAATAAGACAATTTACCCCATTCATGAGCCATCCTAAGATAGGCCCGGTCATACTTTAATTGCTTCTTCTTTGTCACTAACTCTTATCCGTTTAATTCTGCAAATGATTGGAAAGCACTAAGATACCCGCTTTGAAATAGTTCAACAACCATAAATGGTTAATATTTAATTAAAACCGATAAGAAGAAGGAATCGCGCTATTATCGTTTGCTTCAGACCATTATAGTTATTTCATAAACGCCTCAAAAAGGCCAGGTGGTATAGATCATAGGTAGTGTAATAAGGATTACGATAGTTGATGTTCCCAATACAAAATACTTTTTTGGAAGCCTAAGCCTTTCAACCAGTAAAAAAACCAGGAACAACACCCCAATTATAATGACAATCTGAGATAATTCTATTCCAGTAGCAAAACCAAATAGCGGATTGAGCTTGTTATCCTCCCCTGCCATCAACATTTTAAAATAATTTGAGAATCCAAAACCATGGATAAGGCCAAAAAAGGCCGTAGCTGCACTTTGTAATTTAAAATTAAGTGCAGTATCCTTATTTACAACCTCTTTTACATTGAAAAGCGCAGTCGCTAAAATGGTAATTGGTATCAAAAATTCAATCCATGCTACATTGACTTCTATGATCTCATACACGGAAAACGCCAACGAAAGGCAGTGTGCTATGGTAAATATGGTAACCAGTGTTAAAATCTGTTTCCATAATTGAAAGGTAAATGGTATAGCCAAAGCAATTAGGAATAAAATATGGTCATAGGCATTGAAATCTAAAACATGACCTAATCCCAATTCTACATAAAATAAAAAATCTTCCAAAATACTATAAAAGATTACATTCCACGCTGTTGCTGAATCTGTTCATAGGCTTTTTGAACTTCCTTGAACTTCTCTTCTGCTCCCTTTTTGATGGCCTCATTTTCCGTATTCACCCTATCCGGGTGATACTTTTTCGCCATGGTTCTGTAGGCTTTCTTTACTTCATCATCTGAAGCGCTCTTCTCTATCTCCAAAATTTTATAGGCATTGTCTGCAGCCTTGACAAACATCGCCTTAATACTTCCAAAATCCCTGGCACCAATACGCAAATACCCGGCTATCTCACGGATCTTTTCAATCTCAGGAGGGCTAATGGACCCATCAGACTGTGCAATGGCGAATAAAAAATGCAGGAGTTGCAGACGCACTTCATAACTTGTTCGCTGATTGAGATAGGTACAGATCCTTTGGGCAGAGATCTCACGTTTTTTAATTACCTCATTAAACGTTCTAAAAATGGCATTTGCCTTCTCTTTTCCATAGGTATTAAGGAAATACTGCCTTACATAATCTAATTCTCGTTGACTTACCTGCCCATCAGCTTTGATTACCAGGGAACACAAAGACAGTAAATTCAACTCAAAGTCGGCCGGGGAAACTTTTTGCCGGGACAGATCTTGAAATATTGAGCGTGCGTTAGAGCCGGAGCCGAGATTGTCCATAAAACTCCCAACCAGAAACCCAATAATAGCTCCTGGTAAACGAAATAAGAAATACCCTAAAATAGCGGCGATCCAACGAATCATGAAAAGTAAAAAATTTTGGCAAAGATAAGGCTAAACCTATAATAACCCTGTAGTACCTTAAGAAAGCTTTAGCTTTATAGTTATACATTTTGGTTATCTTTGCAGGGAATAAAAATAAAAAATATACTATGTATCCTGCAGAATTAGTAAAACCCATGAGACAAGACCTGGCTTCGGCTGGTTTTGAAGAATTATATACCGCAGAGGCTGTTGAAAAGGCCCTTAAGAAGGATGGAACTACCTTGGTGGTAGTAAACTCTGTATGTGGTTGTGCTGCGGCTAATGCGCGACCTGCTGCAAAATTAAGTTTGCGAAATGATAAAAAACCAGATCATTTGATCACGGTATTTGCCGGAGTTGATACAGAAGCTGTGGATGCAGCCCGGAATTTAATGGTTCCTTTTCCACCTTCGTCACCCAGTATGGCACTTTTTAAAAATGGTGAGCTGGTACATATGATAGAAAGACATCATATAGAAGGAAGGCCTGCAGAAATGATAGCTGAAAATTTAAGCGGAGCTTATGACGAATTCTGTTAGACTCCAATAAGTTTTATTTTAAAAACCGCACTTTCATAAGTGCGGTTTTTTATTTTTGTACAATGCGTAAAATTCTGGCATATCCTTTAACCTGTATTTATTTCCTTTTTTTTGGAATAGTACTTCTCGTTTTTCATCCCATTCAATGGATATGCTTTAACTGGTTTGGATATGATGCCCATCAAAAAAGTGTAAGCTACCTCAACTTAACGCTAATGTGGTGTACCTACCTCCTGGGAACCCGCTACACTTTTGAAAATGACCACAACATTCCGAAAGGTGTGCCCCTGATCATAGTTTCCAACCATCAAAGCATGAACGATATTCCTCCTATTATCTGGTATATGAGAAAATATCATCCAAAATTTGTAAGCAAGATAGAATTGGGAAAAGGCATACCAAGTGTATCTTATAATCTCAGACATGGAGGTTCGGCCCTCATAGATCGGAAGGATAGTAAACAAGCCCTTGTGGCTATTGCCAAATTGGGTAAATACATAGAAACAAACAAAAGAAGTGCAGTTATCTTTCCTGAAGGTACTCGCAGTAGAACAGGGCATCCAAAGAAATTTCAACCCACCGGATTAAAAGTGCTGATGAAACAGGCCCCTTCTGCACTTATAGTGCCAATAAGTATCAACAATTCATGGAAAATGCTACGCTATGGTAAATTTCCTTACGGCATAGGATCACATTTGTATTTTAAGGTACACCAACCCATAGAGAACACCGGAGATTTCGAAGATATACTAGCCAGGGTAGAAGAGGTCATTTCAAACAATATACACGTTACTCCATGAATACCACCTCTCTGGTTGAAGACACCATTGCCTTTGTCAAAGAAACCCTGAGTGACGCAGAAGCAGGACACGATTGGTTCCATACCCAGCGCGTTTTTCGTAACTCCCTCCTCATCGCTAAAGACGAAAACGCGGACGTTTTGGTGGTAAGCCTTGGTGCCTTGTTACACGATATTGCGGATGCAAAATTTCATCAGGGCGATGAAACAGTTGGCCCCAAAATGGCCAGGGCATTTCTTAATTCCCTGGAGGTAGAAAAGGAGGTCATTGAAAAGGTTTGCTATATCATTGAACATATTTCTTTTAAAAATAGCATAGGGCAAAACAAAACGAAAATTCACCCAATTGAATTGTTGGTGGTTCAGGATGCGGACAGGTTAGATGCCATTGGCGCCATTGGAATCGCACGCGCTTTTCACTACGGAGGTTTTAAGAATAGAACCCTCTACGATCCGGAAATAGCTCCAAATTTGGAACTGACCAAAGAGGAATACAAAAATTCTAAGAGCCCCACAATCAATCATTTTTATGAGAAATTGCTCCTTCTTAAAGATAAAATGAACACCAAAACCGGAACAAAGATTGCACAGCAAAGACACGATTTTCTCCTGCAGTATCTGGAACATTTCTATGCGGAATGGAGTGGGACTCAGTGAATTTTTTTTTATTTCATGATTGCCAAAAAATGAATATTTGATCGCCCTAAATAGAGCTTAAAAAATTTCTTTTTTTCGTATCTTCCGACTTCATCCAAAAACAATTCTCGTATGCAAAGGCGTAAATTTATCAAGAATGTATCGGCCTCTACAGCTGTTTTTTCAATTGTTCCAAGTTATGTTTTAGGGAAAGGTCATGTGCCGCCTAGTGATACGCTTTATGTTGGAGCATTTGGTGTGGGTGGACGTGGTTCCGGAGTTATCAGTGGACTTCAGGCCACAGGGAAGGTGAAATTTGTATCATTTTGTGATGTAGATGATAGAAGAGCGGCAGAAACCTATGCACTCTATCCAGACGTTAAACGCTACAAAGATTTTCGCAAGGTATACGATAAACAATTAAAGGATATAGATGCTATCATGGTGGCTACCCCAGACCATACACATGCCACTATAGCCTTGCCTTTTATGCGTGCTAAGAAACACGCCTATGTTGAAAAACCCCTTACTCACAATATTGCTGAAGCACGATTAATGACCAGGGTGGCAAAAGAGAATGGAATTGTTTCTCAGATGGGTAATCAGGGAGCCTCTAGTGATGGCAGCAGACTAGCCAAGGAATGGATCAATTCTGGCATTATTGGTAAAGTAGAACGCGTAGATTGTTGGACCAACAGACCGGTTTGGCCTCAAGGGATTCCGTTACCGGTAGGTAAAGATGAGATTCCGGAAGGACTTGATTGGGATCTGTGGTTGGGACCTGCGGCAAAAAGAGATTATAACAATGCTTATTTGCCTTTTAAATGGCGTGGCTGGTGGGACTTTGGTACCGGAGCAATGGGTGACATGGGATGTCATATTATGGAAACGCCTTTTGGAGTTTTAGATCTGGGTTATCCTACCGAGGCAGAAGCAAGTTGCACCACGAATTGGGTGGGCGATTTTGTGGAAGCAGATTATAGTGCTTCCTGCCCTTCTTCTTCTATAGTGCGTTTAAAATTCAATACACCTCAGCACGGAGATATCGCCCTAAATTGGTACGATGGTGGTATAATGCCAGACCTCCCGGACGAATTAAAAGACGGGGAGACAATTGGCGATTCTGGTGGAGGTTCTATTTTTTACGGAACCAAAGGAATTCTGGTGTGTGATGTTTATTCGCGCAATGCGAGACTACTTCCTTCGGAAATGATGAATATGTATAATCCTCCTGCGCCTACCTTAAAAAGAATCATAGGCAGTACGGGCGGGCACCAGCAAAATTGGGTAGAAGGTTGCCTGCAAGGGACCGAAACATCTTCCAGTTTTGACAGGTCTGGTCCGCTAACAGAAGCTGTTCTTATGGGAAATTTAGCTATTAAGGCATTTCAATACAAAGAATTGAAGGAAGGCAAACAATTAGGTGACTGGGATCCATTTTCATACCCCGGCAGACGAAAAATTTTATGGGATGGTGAGGCTATGAAGGTAACAAACTTTGAGAAAGCCAATGAATGGGTGAAAGGAA
>CBDUON010000086.1:0-9331 GCA_965368835.1 uncultured Eudoraea sp.
TTTGAAGAGCAATATTTAATGAAGGAATCCTTCCCCTATATTTTTGCAACCCTGGCCATTACCATTGGCGCAGCCACGCTGTTAAACGGCACCCTGGTGCTTCGTTTTGGAATGTTACGATTAATAACCATAGCACTTGCCTTTTACATTTTGATCCCGCTGATCTATGTCATCATATTTCAATCTGGGGTAAATCCGCCGTATTGGGTGGTCTTGTGTTTCTTTGCACTCGAATTTTTTGCGGTGGGCTTTATTTTCGGAAATTTACGGGCCTTGGCCATGCAGCCATTAGGGCATATTGCAGGAATAGGAGCTGCCTTAACAGGATGCCTGGCTACCTTAATGGCCGTGCCTATCAGTGCTTTTATAGGAAGTTTTGTAATAGATTCCGTATTACCTGTATTTATTGGGTTTCTGGCATGTGGTATCATTTCCTATGGAATACTTGGGTATTATTATCTTTCAAAAAGACGATTTTTAAAGCTATAAATCAGATGAGAATCATATCTTGTATAATGTTTTTATGTCAAGGGATGTTGCGTGTATATTGAATTAAATTTTTGTGAATGATTGTTTGGATTGCCTTTATTTCCCTCATCATTGTTTTTCTTGCATTAGATCTTGGCGTATTTAACAAACACGACCATGTTATTCGCAGCAAAGAAGCGAGTTTATGGACTGGCTTGTGGGTTACTGTAGCCCTAAGTTTTAGTGGTGTTATCTATTGGTTGTTCTCGGAAGGACTTGTAGACAACCCAACCCAAATGACCCCAAACACAGCGGTCTTAAATTATGTTACCGGCTATCTTATTGAATTATCACTTAGCATTGACAATGTTTTTGTGATCGCAGTTATCTTTTCGGCGTTTAGTATCCCGCCTATGTATCAGCACAGGGTCTTATTTTGGGGTATTTTAGGGGCAATCGTGTTCAGGGCAATGATGATTCTTTTTGGCATTACCCTTATCAACAGATTTGATTGGGTCATTTACGTCTTTGGCGTTTTCCTGCTCTATACGGCCTATAAGATGTTTAAATCTGAGAGTATTAAATTTGATCCGAAGAACTCGCTGGTCTTTAAATACCTGCGGCGCCTGTACCCGCTTACGACGCATATGAAAGGGCACGATTTTTTTATCAGGCGAATGGGAATAAAGGCAGCTACTCCCCTGTTTGTGGCCCTCATTGTTATTGAATTAACGGATATTTTATTTGCTCTGGATAGCATCCCGGCGATCCTCGCTATCACTGCTGATCCGTTTATTGTTTTTAGCTCAAATATCATGGCCATACTGGGTCTCAGGTCGATGTATTTCCTGGTGTCCAGAATGCTCTCTAAATTCAGATTTATAAATTACAGCCTGGTAGTGATTTTAGGATTTGTAGGCCTCAAAATGCTGGCAGCAGAATATGTCCATATCCCGGAATGGGTGTCTCTTTCCCTTATTGTAGTATCTCTTGCTTCCGGAATCATTTCTTCTTTATTAATTCCCGAGAAGCCACCTAAGCAAGATTTAGAAGGCGCTTAAGGTTTAACCGTGGATCTTTGCCTTGCCGATATAGGCGAGGATCTCATGTTCTAATTGAATAACCTTATCGAACTGACTTTGGTATTCTGCCAGAAACTCATGTGAATTTTCTCTCGAGCTGTGCATTCCAGCAATTAATTGATCATTCTCCTGCATCAGTTCACGGAGCGCATTTTTTAACTCCTCCATTTGCTCATATAATTTAGCCGTTTTGGGAACACAGTGATACGATCCCAGTTGATAAGAAAGCGATAAAAGATAGCGTTGTTGCCTTTCCAGATAATGGATGTGAGCTGTTGAGACTTTTTTGTTCTTAACCGGGGAAGTTGATTCTTTGATTTCCATGACGCACAGCTTAATAAATTTGGAGGCCTGTAGTAGGTTCCATTAAGGTACGAATTTTCAACTATTAGTTGTCAAATATTAACACAGATTTGTGGCTTTTCCCTGTTGATATGCTTCAGTAATCTTTACTTTTTAAATGGGTGAGGAATCTCAAAATATATAAAATATGCAAGGATCTATAACCGCCTAGTCTACCTTGGCGTCTATAATATGAAGTGCATCTTGCACCGTTTGCATACTATCCATATCCTCATTTTCGAGAGTAATGTCATAAGCATCTTCCACATCTAAAACAATATCTACTAAGTTCGCAGAATTGATGTTCAGGTCTTTTATAAAATTACTTTGCGGTTTTATGGATTCGACTGAAACATCTTCGGGTAAATACGGGGAGATTATCGCCTTCAGCTGGGTATATCGATCTTCTTTTGTCATGGCCTACTCATTTAGTTGTTTAAAAATAACACATGCATTGACATCACCAAAGCCAAAACTGGCTTTTGCAATCACCCTGGGCGCAATTGCCAGGGTCTGTTGCGGTACTCTGGAGGGATCAATAATCTGGGATATATCAGGATGCAAGTCTTCACAATTTGCATTCCCGTAAATCTTCCCATTTGATATCTGCATTACAGTACCAACGCATTCTATACTTCCGGCGGCAGCCAGGCAATGACCCAGCAGGCCTTTGAAGGAATTGATATAAGGAAAATCATTCCCATGCCTATCCAAGGCCTTACTCCAGTTTTTTATTTCTACCGGATCTTTGGTAGTGGCCGTTAAATGACCATTGATAGCATCTATCTCCGAAGCATTGATCCGACTATTGGCTATTGCTTCTCTAATACAACGTTGCACGGCGGTATTGTTGGGTGCCGTCATGGTGCCTCCGGAGCGTTGTCCTCCACTATTTACTGCTCCTCCCAGAACTTCTGCATAAATAGGTGCCTTGCGCTCTAGCGCGCTTTCTAAGGCCTCTAAAACCAGTGCCCCTGCTCCACTACCCGGAACAAACCCCGATGCTGTAGCGCTCATTGGCCTACTGGCTAATTCCGGAGACTTATTATAATTTCTTGGTAAGATCCTCATCGCATCAAATCCACCCCAAACATAAGGTCCACTATCACTACAACTCCCTGTTAATATTCTAACTGCTTTCCCGGAAGCAATTCTGTCATACGCCATTAAAACGCCTTCCGTTCCTGTGGTACAGGCAGAAGAATTGGTCGTTACCTGATTACCACATCCCAGAATTCCGCCTAAATAGGCACTAATACCACTGGCCATTGTTTGCAATACGGAAGTGCTTCCCAGTCGTTTGGTTTTTCCTTCATCAATAAGATAAATAGCCTCTCTTAACTTGTCTATTCCCAGGATTCCGGTTCCAAAAATGATCCCACTATCCCAATCGGTATTTTCGTTTCCGGTTGGTTCTAACCCGGCGTCTTTCCATGCATCTGTACCGGCAATTACACCGTAAATAAGCCCAGAAGCATTTAAACCGCGTTGTTGTAAAGATGTGAAGTATTTGTTTAAATGATCTTGCGTAATAAACGGTTTACCTGCTATTTGACAGCCAAATTTTAGCTCTTTAAGTTTTGAGTGAAACTGTATGCCACTAAGCTTCCTATCCAAGGCTTTAGAGAAAGAAACACTATCTAAAGCATTAGGAGCACAAACCCCCATTCCGGTAATAACAACCCGGTTACCCATTGCCTTTAAGTTTAAACATCCCGGAAATTGAGCCTTTACACACAACTTCATCCTGACTGTTATACATAGTAACCCTACATTTTAATTTCGAAAATCTGAAATAGCTCTTCTCCGAAATAACCTTTACTTTTTCATTGGGATACACCGCCTTTAGAAACTCCATTTGCACACTGCTCATTGCTATTTGAATGTCTTTGGACACTATGACGTTTTCCCTTGCTAACAGGTGTATTCCAAGGCAAACCAGGCCTATCTGGGCACAACACTCTGTAAGTATGACCCCCGGAGTTACCGGGAAGTCTTTAAAATGACCTTTATAAAAAGGCAGGCTATCTTTAAAAATATAGGTGCCTTCACAACCTTCATCGTTTATGCTTGTAAGTGAATCTACATACAAAAACGGATCGCTATAGGGTAGCTTTTTTAAAATGGCATCTAAGGTATTCATCTCAAACTCTCCCCTCCATCGGCCTTTATTGTTGTGCCGGTGATCCACTTAGCCTCTTCTAAACTTAACAGATATACCGTATTTGCAACGTCTTCCGGGGTAGTGATACGTCCCGAAGGATTCCGTCTTAAAGCGTTTTCTTTTATTTTATCACTGTTGGGTATCATAGAGAAAGAGGCGGTTTCTGTCACCCCGGCCTGTATACAATTGACTTTCACTCCCAAAGGAGCCATTTCAAGCGCCATACTGCGCGTAAGTGCTTCCAGAGCAACCTTGGCGACTGAAACTGCAGCATATCCCGGTATAGCCTTTGTATTGCCCTCACTGGTAAAGGAAATGACCCGCATGTCTGCATCGTTCAATGATGCATTGAGGATTTCCTGTACCCATTCGTATAAGCTTATTGCCATTGACTTACAGGTGATCTCTATATCCCGAGCGGTTAATTTCAATGAAGCGTCACCCACCATGGGCTTCATACTGCCCTTGGCAATGCTGTGGACCAGCATCTTTATGGTGCCTCCTTCCTTCATCTTCTCCTTTAAATGCTTCAATACCTCTTTCCTTTTCTCAGAATTTAAGGCATCCGCGTTCACAGCATAGAAGTCGGTCGCATCCGTTTTAATTCGCCGAAAGTCGGCATTTATAGTTTCCATATCTGTCCGTCTGTCCCGGTGAACTATGCAGATGGCATACCCATTCTTTGCGAGCTTTTTTGCTGTCGCCAGTCCCAAACCTTGACTTCCTCCCAGGATAAGCGCCCAATGTTTTGTAGTAGTTCCTGACATTTATTCCGTTTGCTTTCTGTGAGTATTAAGGTACATTAAATTGACTTCTTTTTAAGCGATTACCATTCCAATAAGACCCTCTGTGCCGAAAATCCGGGTCCAAAACTTAAAATTAAGCCCTGCTCCCCGGCGGGGATCTCCTTGTCCATAAACCGCTCCAGTACATATAGCACCGTAGCGCTGCTCATATTCCCATAGAGCTTTAAGGTTTCTCTGGTGTCGTCAATGTTTTTACCTAGTTCTCCAAAAAGATCTTCTACGGTTTGTACAATTTTCTTTCCTCCGGGATGGAAAATGAGATGCTGTACCTTATCTATTGAACTATTATGTCTGTGTAGAAAGGGATGCACTATATTGGGGAAATGCTCTGAAATAGTTTCAGGGACCGCGGGATCCAGGATCATTTTTAAGCCTGTATTTACCAGATCAAAACCCATCAAATGTGTAGCATCCTTAAAATGATACATCTCCTCCCCGATTATTACCGGGCCAGATGCATCTACTTCGGAAGAAAGCAACACACAGGCCGCCCCATCTCCAAAAATAGCCGCACTCACCATATTGGCCATTGAAAAATCATTTAATTGAAAAGTAGCCGTAGGGCTCTCTACGGCAATTACCGCAGCCCTTTTATTAGGATTAGAGCGTAAAAAATTACTGGCATAGATCATTCCGGATACCCCTGCTGCACATCCCATTTCGGTAACCGGCAAGCGAATAACATCCTGTCGCAAACCCAGATCATTTATGATATAAGCATCCAGAGACGGGATCATGATCCCTGTACAACTCACTGTAATGATATAGTCTAAACTCTCCGGAGTCCATTGATTATTTTTCAGTGCTTTATGGAGGACAGCGGTCCCCATTTTCTTTATTTCACGCACATAGATCGCATTCTTTTCCTCAAATGAAGTAGCGGTAAAAACCTCTTCAGGGGCCATAATGCCATATCTGCGTTCTACCCCCGCTCCTTCAAAAATCTTTTTTACTTTACGTTTAAACCGTTCTTCCTGCCCTGCCAGCCAAATATCCACAAGAGGCAATATATCTTTAGTGTCCCTGTAGTAAGGCGGGAGTTCTTTGGCAACGGACACCACATGTACTTTATTCATAGAAATTTACTTGTTAGGATGGGTTAAGATCCATTCATATCTAAATGCCCACCTCCATCGAACCTTATAATCCATAGTCGGTACAGCTTTGGAAAAAAGGTGAAGTTCATTTTTGGTAAAACCACTTTTTATAGAAACCAAACCATCGTGTTTGGCGATATAGGTTTTCATAAACACCCCGCTAAATACCTTAAAAAGAGCACAGCTAATTTTATTCCGATCAAGATCGTTTATTACGATCCCAATAGATGTCAATAAAGCGAATTTTTTTATAAAAGTATGGATTTGTTCCTGGGAAAAATGGTGTAAGGTTAAGGTGCAAAGAAGTATGTCACAACGGAATTCCTCCGGCTTTAAAGAGAGCACATCCTGAATAGTATATTTTATATTGCTGTAATTCCTGCTGACTTTTTGTGCAATGTTGATCGATTTATCATTCAAATCGAGACCTATTAGTTGTGTCTTTATACCTTTTTTCATGCAGTGATCTGCCACCTCCCTTAGCATGCTTCCATCCCCACAACCCATATCTATTATGGTATACTCTTGCTGAGGATATTCTTTAAACAGCCTATCCAGCGCTTTTATGGTAATGTTATTTCCCCCCAGCCATTTATTAGCCAGGGTTATATCCTTTAAAATGGATCTGATCTGGATTTCATCTAAACTTAGATCATCCATTAATTCCTTTTCTGTACTTCGCTCCTTAAAACGGATCATACTTCTATGGGTTTACCATGTGTTTTTCTGATGATATTCCTGAGTATCCCGGGTGAGAGACTGGCTAATGAAAATAGCATACCGGCAATTACAGGCGACATTAGAAGCTTTTGAAGTCGTCTTCCGGTTCTAATCCGCTTCCCAAATGTACGCTGCCAATTTATGGTATACTCCTTTTCTAATCTGCTTCGTTCTGAGTGGCCTTCTTTAAAATACATATGGATTAGCTCTGAGGCTATTTTAGCACTATGGATCGCCATGGCCATTCCATTACCACATAATGGATGTATTAATCCGGCAGAATCCCCGCACATGATCACATGGCCCTCTACCGGGTCTTTTGCCTCAAAGGAAATTTGAGCAATGCTCAGCGGTTTCTCAAATTCCATGACAGCTTCTTTTAAAAAAGTTGCCAAATATGGATTCTGCGCTACTACCAGGTCATTGAACTCAGCGATGTTTTGTTTTTTTTGAAAGCTCTCATAGGTTACCAGATAGCAAAAATTAATGGCTCCGGTTTCTGTTTTAGACAAACCCCCATACCCTCCTTCAAAACTGTGCAGCCCTACAAGATGATCTGGAAAGTTTTTCCACTGATAATGGGCTTTAACAGCAAGCCAGGGCGATTTTTTTGAAATAAAATTACGTGAGAGCATTTTGTCCAGATTGGAACGTTTTCCAAAGCCCCCAATAACAAAAGTTGCCACGTATTCCTGAGCTAAATTATTCTTTACAATAAATATGTCATCTTTAAATTCAATGCTTTCAGCTGAGCAAAATACAACTTTCACACCAAGGTTTATGGCTCTTTTATACAAGCAATTATCGAGCGCAAAGCGACTTATTCCTTTTGCGCCAAGCGGTAAGGGAAGCTGCAGGGAGCGCCCTTTTTTGGTACTAAATTCCAGCGTATTTATTTCTATGTTTGTCGGCAGTTCTACACCCAGGTGCTGAAGATAAGGCACCACCTCATTAGATAGGTATTCCCCGCATACTTTGTGATGGGGATACGTTTCTTTTTCGAGCAACAGAATACGATGGTGTTCTTTCCGTAAATGAATGGCTGCCGTTAGTCCGGCCAGTCCACCCCCAATAATGATCACATCATACGTAGCCACTAGCGAAAGATACATATTCCTAAACAAAAAAACCCGACAATAATGCCGGGTTTTATAATCTGTTTATTTAGAGATTACCCTTTGGTTTTCTCTATGGCCTCTTGTTTTAATTCCTCACTGGCTACTATGCCAATTTCCACTCGTCTGTTCTTGGATTTCCCCTCTGCAGTGGCATTATCTGCTACCGGCTGAGTTTCTCCAAACCATTTGGTGGTGAACCTTCCATTAGGAATGCCCTGGGCAATTAGGTAATTGGTCACAGACTCGGCTCTTAATTTAGAAAGACCCATATTATATTCATCTGAACCAGCACTGTCTGTATGCCCTTCTACAAGGATCTCAGTTTTTGGGTATTCCTTAAGGATCCCAGCCAATTTATTTAATGTCTCTACTGAAGTTCCTTTGATGTTGGATTTGTTCGTATCAAAATAAACCCCTGCACCTTCATTAAAGGTTACATTGATTCCTTCGCCAACCCTGGTTACTTCAGCTCCGGGAATTTCTTCCTGAATACGTTCTGCCTGGCGATCCATTCTGTTGCCAATATATCCTCCGGCAGCACCACCTACGACACCACCAATAATGGCTCCAAGAACAGTATTTCCGCCTTTTCCTACATTATTCCCGATCACACCACCAACTACAGCACCCCCTGAGGCACCAATTACAGCACCTTTTTGAGTGTTATTGGCATTTTTTACGGCATTACATCCCAAGCTTAAACTTGCGATCATTATAATTGCTCCTACTTTTTTAAACATGTTTTTCATTTTTAATTTTTAGTAAATTCATAAACGATGGTCACCGGCTTTGCATCTACCATCACATTCGATTTTAATGTCATTTCATTAGCAGTTAGGGATGCAATATTCAATCTGTATCCCAAGCCTCCGGAAATATCATTACGTTTTTCGTCAATATATTTAAACTGTAATTGATTGCTATAGTTAGATGGACTACTCACTACGGACCAACGAATAAAACGATCTCCCCCTTCACATAAGGAACCTGGTTTAATTGTATAACGTCCGGTACTATTGTTGTCTCTAAAGAACCAGTTACTATCCTCAAAACAGATGGCATTTGCATCGTTAAAAACCACGGCTTTAAACATCCCCTGATTATTCTCATAACGGATATCATTTAATGTCCAGGTGCCACTGATAAGATTACGCTGATCCCTGATGTCCTTGGATATACCGCAGGATGAGATAAGTACAATCGCAAATAAAAGAACTAATTTTCTAATCATCTTTTTTAATATTATTGTTTCGTCTGTATATACGTTTCAAAGCCTTCCTTAGCTCTTTAGAATCTACTTCTTTTATATAATTGTTATAACAGTCTGAAAAAGAGGTGGTTAATAGGATAGTAATTCACTCATCACCTCTTGTATACGGGCCTTTGGTAAGTATTGTTCTTCTAATTGCTTGGCAAAAGGAATAGGTGTTTCCATGCTACCCACGCGTCTAACCGGCGCGTCTAAAAATTCAAAACAGTGCTCCATTACCAGTGCTGCAATATCACTGGCAATACCCCCAAAGAGACTGTCTTC
>CBDUON010000087.1:0-9260 GCA_965368835.1 uncultured Eudoraea sp.
GAGAACAAGACCAGGTCTGTTACCCTGATACGTTTGGCGATCAATCTTGGTTTTTCGGCCGGGCCCGCTATTGGGGGAGTCATCATTGCCTCTATTGGGTATTTTGGATTATTTTGGGTAGATGGCATTACCTGCATTCTGGCAGGGATACTTCTGCTTTTTGTGCTACATCCAAAAAAGGCCAAAGAAATAGATATCCTAAAAAATACAGCTCCTGCTTCGGCCTACAAGGACACGTCCTATTTGCTTTTTATTGGAGCCATGGTCATATTTGGCTTTATATTCGTTCAATATTTTTCCACAGTACCACTTTTTTATAGCAGCGAACGTGCTTTGAGCGAATTTCAAATTGGTCTTTTATTAGCCATGAATGGGTTCCTGATCTTTGCATTTGAAATGCCTCTGATCAAATATTTAGAATCTCGACCCTTTTCCAAGGTGACCCAAATTATTATTGGCCTTATACTTACCGCCTTTAGTTTCTTTTTTCTAACATTCGGTTCATGGATAGGACTACTGGTAATAGGAATGATTTTTATGACGGTTGGTGAAATGATCGCTTTTCCGTTTTCTAATGCTTTTGCCATGGATAGATCCAGAAGAGGCAAACAAGGTGAGTATATGGCACTCTACAGTATTGCTTTTTCCATTTCTCATATTTTTGCCCATAATAGTGGCATGCTGTCCATAGCACATCTGGGCTATAAAACTACCTGGTATGGTGCCATGATCATTGGTGTTCTTGGAATACTATTATTGATGGGATTACGAATGCGATTAAAACAAAAAGAATAAAAATGAAAACAATTATTACTGATTATATGCTACTCAGCCTTATTTTAATACTGCTGGCAGGATGCGGAGAAACCAATAAAAAGCAAACACAAAAATTAGTATCTCCTTCATACGAAGTTGTCCTGGAACCGAACCGTTATAACGTTGCCTTTCTGATAATGGAAGGAACCTACAATACCGAGTTTACTGCGCCATATGATATTTTTCAACATACCCAATACAGAGAAGGAATAAAGGCAATGAATACCTTCACTGTTGCCAATACAAAGGATCCGATCCGAACTTTTGAAGGAGTACGTATCCTTCCAGATTTTGATTACACCAGGGATTCTCTGCCCCCAATAGATATTTTGGTGGTTCCCAGTGCAGAACATCATCTAAACAAAGACCTGAGAGATAGTGTAATGATAAACTTTGTTTATAAAACTGCCCGAAAAGCACAATTTGTCACCTCACATTGTGATGGGGCATTTGTGCTCGCAAAAGCAGGATTGTTAGATTCTGTGGTATCAACAACATTTCCGAGTGACATAGACACCTACCGGGAGATGTTCCCTGGTCTGCAGGTAAAAGACAGTGTATTATTTGTACACGACGGAAAATATATTACCTCCGCCGGTGGCGCCAAAAGTTTTGAGGCAGCGCTTTATTTATGTGAATATCTCTACGGAAAAGAGATCGCAGAATCCCTGGCAAAAGGTTTAGTGATACAATGGGATCTGGAGCAGGTACCTTCCCTTATTCTTCAATAATATCATAAAGAGCGTCTTTGAGATACTTATCTATGATCTTATTGTATTCCGGCGTGATCCTGAGTAGGGCCGTATGTTCCAAAGAATAAAGGGTTGACCTGTCTTTATAGCCATTCTTTAATAGTTCTTCCAGATAGAATAAGGCGGTCCCAAAATCTTCGTACTTAGCGCTATCGGATATAATGTTGAGGTAATTATCAAACTCCTTGGGTGCCGTTATGGTCTTTACCATCCACAAATAACTTAGCGCTTCCTCATTCACCGGATTTTGAGCTAATTCAAAACTAATATTGTCTTCTATTAGAGCATTGAGGTATCCCAAGAGTCGCATTCCCATCTCCTTCACTAAGGGATCAGTACTATTGCTGTATTTTTTGATCTCACCCATTTGATAATTCCACCACCCAAGGTTATTGTAATTCAAGGTGAGTACATCATCATTTAAATTGTAGTCATAATCTTCCCTAATAAAATATTCTTTCTGGAAAATGCGTTTTTGCCTCCTATTCTGAATGGTGTATACTTTTTCTCTTGAGATCAGTTTTATCCGTTTCTTTAGGTCGTCCAATTTCAACAAGCCCTTAAACTTGGTTAACATTTCATTCCCAAGGTACATGGCTCCCAAATAATCATTTGCGGTCACAAAATTATTTAAGGTAGAGAAATCCCTATTATATATACTACGTATGTAAGTGGAGTCTTTTGGGATATTCTTCTTATTCATTGATTTAAGCGTAAGGATCTCTACGGCTCTTTCTAAATAGGAATTATCCGGCCATTCTGTCTCTCCGTTAAATACCAGCAGATAGCTATTTAAAATCCATTGATCCCTATATCTTTTAGTCGTAGCGCTCGAATTTTGTTCATCAGAAAGGTCGACGAAATTAAAATCGGATCTGCCCACTATTCCAACAAATTGAAAGGGTTTTTTTGGATCGATAAGTTCTTTATACGGAATGCCTGAGCCAATAGAAATAACCCCTTCTATTGGTCTAATAACGGAGGGAATGATGGCGGCAAATTTAGCCCCATTTCCAAAACCTGCAGTATAAGAGCGTTGTTTGTGAATGGGAAATAAGCTATATATGGTATTAAACATCCTGCTTGCGATGAGCGTATTTTGCACTATGGAAAGGCTGTCCTGGGTGTTATTAGAAGCCGCTATAATATAGCCTTCCTTTTCTGCCACTTCCCGAAACATATGTATCAGCTGTTTCCCCCGCCCTTGCATGTCCATGGCAAAAATAACGGGCCAGGTCGCAGATGGATCGTAGCTGGTAGGAAGATAAACCGCAAAAGTTTCAGGAATGCTATCATTGATCCTGATAGAATCTTGAATAATACCTTTTTTGATGATTATATCTTGTCCCTGCAGCAGGAAAAGATCGCAAAAAGCAATCAGGGTAAATAGAAGAATCATTTTTTTCATAGCAAACTATTCCTCAAAAATCTGGCCAAAATAGGATAAAGGCCTGTGAAAAGAAGCTCATTGTCCGTAATTCCGTTCTTTGTAACTTCCAGTATCTATTTAAAGATACCACCAATACTCTAAATTAAACAATATTTATGATCCCTTTCTCTTTTTTATGGGAGCATCGGCCACCACATCAGACAAAATAATATGTGTCCGTGTTTCCCCATACAAGATCAGTTTATCAATGAATTTTTCCAGATGAAATTGATCTCGTAAGACCACCTCCATGATAATGTTCTCATTCCCAGTGATCCGATAACAATTCACCACTTCATCCAGGGTAACCACCAATTCCAGAAAAGGTTTTAACTTCCCCATAAAGGCTTTTAATGTGATGATCGCTTTCAATTGATACCCCGCCATGGCATGAGAAACTCTGGCATAATATCCACTAATAATTCCCAGGTCTTCCATCTTCTTTACACGCTCGGCTACGGCAGGTGGAGTGAGACCCACCTTCCTGCCAATGCTGGCAAAGGATTCACGGGAATTTTCCTGTAAGGATTGTAAAATTCCCCAGTTAAGATGATCTATCGCTGATTTCAAATTTTTTAACTATGAATTACTTAGTTTATAAAGCTAATATACAATTTCTCTTTAATATCTAAAGCAATTTGCTGTAAATAGCAGCTAATTTTAAGGTAATCAATTTTGCTGAAAAAGAATCATGTCCCACAAAAATCTTGGATCCTTACCGGTCTACCAAAAAGCACTGGAACTTTGCACCCTAAGCAGGGAGCTTGCATCTTTTGTTTCCTACAACAAAAACATGCTAACATTGTACCAATCTCAAAGTCTTCGAGATCATATAGCAGACTCATTAATTACTGATGCCATTTTAATCCCACAGCAAATAGCCCGGGCAGAAACTTCAGATTCTATAAGTGACAGAATGAAAAGTGCCACCTTTATTGGGATCATGATCCGCAATATAAGTGCCTATTGCAATGGCCTGGAACAAGACGGAGTTCGTGAAAAGGAATATCTTCATCTTTTAAAAAGAGAGATCAGAATTTTCAGAAAATCCTTTAAAAAATGGCGTAAGTCTATTGCCCATTACGGCCATCAAACTGAAACCTGGAATTTCAGAGAATATCTCGGCTAGGATCAAACACCTTCTTTTTTAATACAGCAAATTAAAGCAGTTAAAAATCTGAGACAGCTTACTGTGACTTTGCTACATGTTTCTTCTATACTGCCCGCCTACTTCAAAGAGCGATTGAGTGATCTGCCCTAAGGAACAGAATTTTGCCACTTCCATAAGTTTCTCAAAGATATTTTCATTGTGGACTGCAGACTCCTGTAATTCCTGCAAGCCCTTCTCTGCTTTTGTCTTATGAAGTGCCTTAAGCAGTTGCAGCGTATTTAATTGTATTTGTTTTTCTTCCTCCGTTGCCCTGATAACCTCTACGGGAAGAATTGTAGGTGACCCTTTAGAACTCAAAAATGTATTAACCCCTATGATAGGATAATCTCCATTGTGTTTTAAGGTTTCGTAATGCAGACTTTCTTCCTGGATCTTGGAACGCTGATACATCGTTTCCATAGCTCCTAAGACGCCTCCGCGTTCTGTGATACGGTCAAATTCTTTTAACACCGCTTCCTCAACAAGATCTGTCAGTTCTTCAATTATAAATGACCCTTGTATCGGGTTTTCATTTTTGGCTAACCCAAGTTCTTTATTGATGATGAGCTGTATGGCCATGGCCCTTCTTACAGACTCTTCCGTAGGGGTAGTAATAGCCTCATCATACGCATTGGTATGCAAGGAATTGCAATTATCATAAATTGCATACAGTGCCTGAAGTGTAGTTCTGATATCATTGAAATCGATCTCCTGCGCATGCAGACTTCTTCCTGAAGTTTGTATGTGATATTTGAGCATTTGAGCTCTGGGGTCAGCACCGTACTTTTCTTTCATCGCCTTTGCCCAGATCTTTCTGGCTACTCTGCCTATCACAGCGTATTCCGGATCAACTCCGTTGGAGAAGAAAAACGACAGATTAGGTCCAAATTTGTTGATATCCATTCCCCTGCTCAGGTAGTATTCCACATAGGTAAATCCGTTGGACAAAGTAAATGCCAACTGAGTGATGGGATTGGCACCCGCCTCTGCAATATGGTAACCCGATATAGATACTGAATAAAAATTACGAACCTTATTCTCAATAAAATATTCCTGTACATCACCCATGAGCCTCAGTGCAAATTCTGTGGAGAAAATACAGGTATTTTGCGCCTGATCTTCCTTTAAAATATCGGCCTGTACTGTACCTCTTACTTCTTTTAAGGTCTTCTTTTTGATAGCCTCATAAACATCTGCCGGCAGTACCTGATCCCCAGTAACACCAAGAAGCATAAGTCCCAGACCATTATTTCCTTTGGGTAACTTTCCTGAGTATGCCGGTTGTTCCCCCTTACTGTCCTTCAAAAGTTCCTTTATCTTCCTGGCAGTTTCTTTCTCCAGTCCTTGTTTAATGATATACTTTTCGCAATTCTGATCAATGGCCGCATTTAGGAAAAATGCCAGTAGCATAGGTGCCGGACCATTAATGGTCATGCTTACAGAGGTCATGGGATCTGAAAGATCAAAACCGGAATAGAGTTTTTTTGCATCATCAAGACAACAGATAGAAACTCCTGCATTTCCAATCTTGCCATAGATGTCTAGTCGCTCTCCCGGATCATGACCGTAAAGTGTAACGGAGTCGAATGCGGTAGAAAGTCGTTTTGCCTTCATCCCCAGGCTTACATAGTGAAAGCGCCTGTTGGTCCGTTCGGGGCCACCTTCTCCGGCAAACATACGGGTAGGATCTTCTTCAGTACGTTTAAAGGGGTAAAGTCCGGCCGCGTAGGGAAAAGATCCCGGTACATTCTCCTGCAGCGACCAACGCAACAGATCGCCCCAGGCCTGATATCTCGGCAGGACCACTTTTGGGATCTGCGTATAAGACAAAGACTCCGAATGTGTTTCGATATCAATTACCTTATCGCGTACCTTAAATTGATAGACGGGCTCTTTATAACGCTGTACCTTAGATGCCCACTGAATAATAGTTTGCCAGTGATATGGATCGAGGTTTAATTTTATTCTGTTAAATTCTGCAATAAGAAGTTTTAAAAATGCCTTTTGATCTTCAGGTGCATCTTTTAAAAGTGCTTCCTCATCTAAGCCTATCTCAAGTATATAAGGCAAGGCAAGTTCTTTCTCCTTCGATTCATTTTCAGACACCACAGACAATATGGTCTTATAAACTCCATAAAGCGTTTGTGCTGTCCTACTTTGAATGTCTACTTTTTGATCATAACTCCGATTTGCTTCTGCTATCTCAGACAAATAGCGTGTTCTGGCTGGTGGAATAATAAAGCGCTTCTCCGGTTCATCTATTGCCACGGTAAAATGGGACCGCAGTTCCGTTCCCGTTTTCTCCGCTAGTTGTTGCATAACCGCCTTGTAGAGACTGTTCATGCCCGGATCGTTGAACTGAGAAGCAATGGTTCCATAAATAGGGAGAGATTCCGGATCTGCATCCCACAGGTTATTATTACGTGTGTATTGTTTGCGGACATCCCGTAGTGCATCCAGGGACCCACGCTTATCAAATTTATTGATGGCAACCAGATCTGCGAAATCTAGCATATCTATCTTTTCTAACTGGGTAGCCGCACCAAATTCTGGTGTCATCACATAAAGCGACATATCGCTGTGTTCCACGATCTCAGTATCGGACTGCCCTATTCCCGAAGTTTCAAGAATAAGCAGGTCAAATTCTGCCTGTTGAAGGATATTTAACGCATCTCCTACATATTTGGAAAGGGCGAGATTAGACTGGCGGGTTGCCAGGGAACGCATATACACCCTGTCATTATTGATGGCATTCATTCTGATACGATCTCCCAGAAGTGCACCTCCTGTTTTTCGTTTAGAAGGATCTACTGAAACAAGTCCTATGGTCTTATCGGGAAAGTCGGATAAAAACCGGCGCACCAATTCATCGACCAAACTCGATTTTCCCGCTCCTCCTGTTCCGGTTATTCCAAGCACAGGCACCTTTTTATCAGTAGCAGGTAGTTCCTTGCAATGTTTCTCAAAGGACTTCTGATCATTCTCTGCCAGACTAATTAAACGGGCTATGGTGGTTATGTCCTTATTCTTCACCGAGCTTAACAGATCTTTCCCTTTTGGTAAGACCAATGGGGGTGTAGGATAATCTGATTGCATTACCAGGTCATTGATCATCCCCTGCAATCCCATTGTTCTGCCATCATCTGGCGAATAGATCCGGGTAATGCCGTATTTCATCAGGGCCTCAATTTCCTTGGGTAAAATAACACCTCCCCCACCTCCGAAGATCTTTATATGCCCCGCCCCTCGTTCCTGAAGCAGGTCGTACATATAAGTGAAATACTCATTATGACCCCCTTGATAGGATGTCATGGCGATAGAGTTGGCATCTTCCTGTATGGCACAATTGACGACCTCCGAAACCGAGCGATCATGTCCTAAATGGATCACCTCTACCCCGGTTGATTGGATAATGCGACGCATTATATTGATTGCCGCATCGTGGCCATCAAATAAAGAGGCCGCGGTAACGATTCTGATTTTATTCTTCGGGATATAGGGTTTAGTTTGCTCCATTTTTAATAAACAGTCCTTTTCAAGGGTGCAATTTACGATAAATGCAAAAATTATTGATTTACATTTCGAATTTTATAATATTCTTCCTGTTATTTGGGTGTGGGGCCTTTTGTTCTAATTTTACATACTTAAAGCAGTAAGCCTTGAAAGCAACCTTTCTTATCCATTGTCCGGACCAGACCGGAATTATTAGTACGGTAACTAATTTCATTCAGGAGCATGGCGGCAATATTATATACCTGGACCAACATGTAGACAAGGAGGATGGGGTATTTTTTATGCGGTTAGAAAGTGAGTTTGCAGCTACTCAGGATTCTGAAAACAATCTCAAGGATCAATTTGATAAACGTATTGCCCAGGCCTATAATATGGAATGGAGCGCCCATTTTGGAGATGAAAAACCCAGAATGGCACTGTTTGTCAGTAAATACAATCATTGTTTATACGACCTCTTAAGCAGATACTATTCGGGAGAATTAAAGGTTGATATCCCTTTTATAATAAGTAATCATGATGATTTGCGATATATTGGAACGCAGTTTAAGATTCCTTTCTATCATATTCCCGTTACAAAGGACAGCAAGGCCAGGGCCGAAAAAGAACAATTGCAATTATTAAAGGAACATGCGGTAGATTTTATAGTGCTGGCCAGGTATATGCAGATCGTTAGTTCAACACTCATAGAGGAATACCCCAATAATATCATCAACATTCATCATTCATTTCTCCCTGCCTTTGCGGGTGCAAAACCTTATCACGCGGCTTTTAACAGGGGCGTTAAGATCATAGGGGCCACCAGTCATTATGTAACTGAGGAATTAGACGCCGGACCTATCATTGAACAGGATACCGCCAGGGTGTCTCATGTGCATAAGGTGCACGACTTTGTAGCGAAGGGACGTGATCTGGAGAAAATTGTTCTTTCCAGGGCCGTTCAACTACACCTGAATAGAAAAACCATGGTTTACAACAATAAAACAGTCATCTTTTCCTAATTCCCACTTAAACAGAGAGATCTTCCAGTCCTTTGGTTTTTTATTCTTTACTACGTTTATTTTTCATAAATTACTCATCCAAGCAAAAAGAATGATATGATGTAATGATCGAATCTGAATAGGTTCCATTTGCATTCAAGAAGACCGATTTATATGACGAAAATAGCCGTACTTGGTCCAATTCCAAGAGACACCATTGTAACACATCACGGGGAGACCATTAAAAAATATGGCTGTGTAACACACCCTGTTATAGCCCTTGCTAAACTGTTTGGGAATGATGGCACGGTATATCCGGTATCTCATGTGCATGAAGTAGATTATCAAAATATTATTGAACTCCTTAAACCATACCCAAATATTGATACCACCTATGTTTCAAGGAAGCATGACCGGGGTACCGTTATTGAGTTAAAATTCATTGACCAGAATAATCGTTTGGAACGTCAAACGGCATGTATGAGACCTATAGTACCTAAAGACATAAAGGAACTAGGGGAGATGGATGCCTATGTCTTTATTCCTATTACTGATTTTGAGATATCCATTAGAACCTTGAGGTTTATTAAAAAGAACAGAAAAGGCTTAATTGTTTTTGACGC
>CBDUON010000088.1:0-9184 GCA_965368835.1 uncultured Eudoraea sp.
ATAACTTCTCCAAAATGATCTCCTTCATACAGGTTATACCCACCCCCTAAAATGAATTTCACTTTCTCAAAGGAACGGTCTAATGAAAAAACAGTTCCATAAAAGTCATTGTCTAACCATCTTCTGCGCACAAGGTCTGTAGAGGTGATCTCCTCGCCATTAACGGTGACAGGCTCAAAGCCATAGGTGTCAAAATCATCATTTTGTCTGTATTGTTCAAAATACCCCCTGCCTCTGGTATAATGAATGGCCAGGCTAGAATTCCAGCCACTTCCCAATCTTTGGTTCCAGTGGAGCTGGGCATGATCTTGCTTGTAATTGTCCACTTCATTCTCATAGAATTGAATCTCCCCATCTTCATCCGTATATAATCCAGCCGGATTAAACCGCCTGTTGGTTGCCAAGGTGGCTGCATCGATCCCAAAATAAGCCTGGTAGGTAATTTCATGTCCGCCAAATAGCAAGGCCTTGATAAGGGTGTTCTTATCTCTATATGCAGCTTGCATAAAATAGGAGTCGAGTGCGGCAGAAGCCCTGTCTATGTACCCATCTGATATGATCCTGGATAATCTTCCAGAGACTTCAATGGCATCATTCATCAGTCCTGTGGAGAATTTAATATTGTTCCGCATAGTGTTAAAACTCCCAAAGGAAGAGCCGAATTCGGCATAGGCCTCTTGTGCTACGGCATCCGTCAATAAATTTAAACTAGCACCAAAGGCGCCGGCTCCATTGGTAGAGGTTCCAACCCCTCTTTGTAATTGCAGGTCTTCGGTAGAAGACGCAAAATCGGGCAGATTCACCCAAAAAGTGCCATGCGATTCTGAATCGTTATATGGAATTCCATTGATAGTAACGTTCACTCTGGTGGCATCGCTACCCCTTACCCTAATTCCGGTATACCCTACCCCGGCACCGGCATCGGAGGTAGTCACAACGGAGGGAAGGAAATTTAGGAGTATAGGTATATCCTGTCCCAGATTCCTGGAACTCAATTCTTCTTTAGTAAGATTAGAAAATGTTACCGGAGATTCCTTGGTAACCCTTATAGATGAGACTAGTACTTCATCCAGAATGATTTCTTTGCCCAGAACGGAGTCCCTGGACTTTTCCTGCCCATGAAAAATAGTGATACTACAGGCTAGTAACAAAAACAATAATCCTCGTTTCATTCAATATAAGTTGTGAATAAAAGGGATAATTATTCAGGTTTCTAAAATTGCTGGTAACCCATTTGGAAAGAAACGAAACTGGCTTTGAATCTTTCTCAAATTTGTGCTTATCCAATTAATTTGGAAAAGTACAAGTCCCTTGGCGGCATTACCCGCCCAGGTTCATTGGGTGTACTCTCAGCCTAACCAGAATCTGATCATGGATCAAACACTAAAAAGGCACCCCTTTGAGATGTTACAAAGATACGTGCTAGAAACGGAATATCGACAATAATTTACAACCGTTTGGCACAACAATTTCTTAAACCTGGTGTGCTGGTTTTAGAAGGTCATTGACGGTCTTTACAGGGTTAAAAGTGGCAGAAGGTACTTCAACAAAAATAGTGTTCCAATAGGCCATGGCCCCGTTCCACAGGCCTGGTAGTTCCAATGCCTTTAGCTCCTTTCCTTCTTTGGTCTTATGGGTGATAAAACCTTGTTTTTCATCTACATAATTCAATAAGTGATATTTCTGCCCCGTATAGTCCTTTACACCACAAACAATATCCACTGGATTAAAATGAGTAGCCTCCTTAAATATTCTGTTTTGATGTTCATTGTTAAGATCTGCCTGGGCAGATTCTACGATCTGTAAACTCACATTTCCATTCTTGTCTTTTACCCAATAGGGACCTCCTCCTGGTTCTCCTTCATTCTTAACCATGCCACATACCCGAAGTGGTCTTTGTAGTTTATCCTTTAGGATCTCTATCTGTTGGCCTAGTGTAAAACCATTATAATTGTCAGAAAAACGAACATTGAGTTCCTCTTCCAGAAATGTCTTAACAGCTTCTAACTGTGCACCGTCTAATGAATTATCATCTATCATCTTTGTATACCGGAACACCTTCTCCTGAATCTCTAACAATACCCCGGCAAGCACCTTTTTAGATGCTGCATTTTCCAGACTTTTAGCCTGCGTTACAACATTGTCTATGTTTTTTATAAAAATGATATCTGCATCTTGTTCATCGAGGTTTTCGATAAGCGCCCCATGGCCTCCGGGCCTGAACAGCAAACTGCCATCTTCATTTCTAAATGGGATATTATCAAGCGTTACGGCGATAGTGTCTGTAGATGATTTTTGGTAAGAAAAACCCACCTTAAAATCCGTATTGGTATCCTTCCTTAACTTTGAACCAATCTTATTCCACTCCTTGTCAAAAAGTTGCTGGTGTTGCTCGGAAATAGTGAAGTGTAAAGTAGACTTTCCCTGAGCGCTGGCATATTGGGCAGCTTCAAATAAATGTTCCTGAAAAGGTGTTGCAGTATGATTTTCATATTTGTGGAAGGGTAATAATCCTTTAGGGTACATCCCATAGTTTAAACCTTCTTCACTCAATAATTCCTTTACAAACAGATATTTGTGTTTATCTGAAGTAAGCTTCTTTACTTCAATTATCTTCAAGACCTTAGTATAGAAAGGAAAGTTTTTTACGCTTTTAAAAAAATGAAGAAGTTCGATCTTGCCCTCCTTTGCTGCGTATTCTGCTACTGTTTGTTCTTTGGGGTCATAAGAATCCAGAAATTCAAAAAGTGATTTGAACATTCGTGAAGCGGCCCCGGAAGCGGGCACAAATTTTAGAAGCGAAAGTTCTTTGATAGATGTATCATAGCGTTCTACAAAAGCTTTTTCCTGCTTGGGGGACAGTTTTAGGATCCCATTTTTGACAACGGCAGGAGCTTCTAGATGAACAAAAGGGATCCCTTCCATAAAGGTGCGTATTTGATCTTCCACCTTTTTTTTGGTAATTCCTTTTCCGGCAAGTTGTTTTACATCTTTTTCGGAGAATTCAATCATGTTCTAATAATTTATCAATAGCATGAATGGCCTTTGCGAGCCTTGTTTTTTTGTCGCCTTTTAAGGTAATAAAATTCCGTTGATGCTTTTCCAGGGTGTTCTTAAAATACTGAAACATATTTTCGCGTTCATCCGGTTTATCTCTAAGATCATCCTTTACCCAAGGCGTATCTATATAGGTCAGCAAGTAAAGGTCATAGCTATTTTGTAAGGCGTATTTCTCCAGTATTGGATCTGAATATCCCAAATAATAAGCCTCAGAGTATACTTTTGTTTCCAAAAGATCTGTATCACAGATCAAAAGGGAATCTACTTTTGTAGTGTAGTCATTCTCCAAACGTATTTGTCCTTCCGCAATTGGCAACAGATCATCTGGTTCACATGTCTTTTGCTCTTTATCCCATTTATCCTGCAAATACTCTCTGGCATATTCCGGAACCCACAAGGTGTTGTAATGAGAAGCCAGTTGCTTTGAAAGTGTAGTTTTTCCGGTTGATTCTGGCCCGTACAGAACTACTTTGATGATGTCTGAAGGGTGCTGTCTAAATCTTTCTTCCATGCAAGGTAGCCTTGTATTGCTAAAACGGTAAAGATAAGATATTGAAGGGAAAGCATCCCCCATCCACGATAGGCATATAAGGGCACTGTAATAATGTCTGCAAGGATCCAGAGTGTCCAGTTCTCTAATTTTTTATTGGCCATATACCACATAGCGGTAAAGAATATTCCCGAGGTTAAAATATCTATGTAATTGGTATAGTTAAGTTCGGTACCGTATAATCTATATACCCCATATGTGACCATCATGGTTAAAAGGAAGAAGATAACTCCCACTTGTTTTTCCCGGACATTGGTCCTTGTGATCCGCACTACTTTCTTATTTTGTTTCACTCTTGCCCAATTCCACCACCCATAAATGCTCATAATGGAGTAGTAAAAATTCATCATCATATCCCCAAACAAAGCGTCTATATAAAAAAGATAAACGGTGATCACAGTGGCGACCAAACCGGTGGGGTACACTAAAATATTTTCCTTTTTTGCATAGACCACGCTGGCAATTCCAAAGAAAAATGCAATCGCTTCCAATACTACAAGAGAGAACTCCCTGTTCTTATATGGATCCAGGAAAAAATCAAAAATTGGGTTCATAATCACTGTGGTCTGATTTGACTATTACCCGATTGTAATGCATATGCACAGGTAAAACCTTCTAGCTCCAGGAAATAGATCTTAAAGGATGATATCTCCCCATTTAAGGTAATAATTCCAGTGGTTTCACCTTCTTCCATTGTAAAATTGTCAATGTTTATATTGTTAAGAAAACTCAACCCATGGGTAGAATTGATCTTGTAAAGTGATTCTTTGGCGCCCCATACCACCGTAAGTTTTCTTATTAAATTTAAGGGATCAGATAAAGAACCATACTCCTCTATTGGCGTGAATTTATGAGCGATTTTCAGGATCTTTTCCCGTTGTTTTTCAATATCGATCCCAACAGGCAACTCCGTACTCACTATGATCCCTGTAAAAGTGAATGAATGTGTAATTGAAATATAGGTCCCGTCACTAAGGTGTGGCTTACCCATTTCATCATAATACAGGTCATTGTCCTGATATCCTTCCAGGGCCAATAAATGTCGGATACTTAGAAATCCCCGGCGGTGCAATTCAGATTTCATACCCTCCAAACGCTGTTGGCAAGGGGGGGTTAATAAAATGCCCGAAGCCAGGTACTTTTCGCTTTCGGTGATCTCCCAAATATGAACCCTGGTGGCGGCACTTACTGTTATAGTTTTGTAAAGAGGCATGGGAATTTTTAAGTTATCACTATCTTTGGGATTCAAAAAAAAAGCGGTTTTCCGCACGCTAACGAAAGTAAAAATAAAAAAAGAGATGAGCACTAAAACCATGCCCTATGTACCTTATAAAGTGAAAGACTTGTCACTTGCTGCCTGGGGCAGAAAGGAAATAGAACTTGCAGAGGCAGAAATGCCGGGTTTAATGTCGTTAAGAGAAGAGTATAAAAAAGAACAGCCCCTTAAAGGAGCCCGCATCGCTGGATGCCTTCATATGACCATTCAGACGGCAGTTTTAATTGAGACCTTGGTGGCACTGGGCGCTGATGTAACCTGGAGTTCTTGTAATATATTTTCTACTCAGGACCATGCCGCTGCTGCAATTGCTGCCGCCGGAATACCGGTGTATGCATGGAAAGGAATGAATGAAGAGGAATTTAACTGGTGTATTGAACAAACCTTGTTTTTTGGCGAAGATCGAGCACCACTTAATCTGATCCTCGATGATGGAGGTGATCTAACCAATATGGTATTAGATAAATATCCGGAATTGGCTGCAGGCATCAAAGGATTGTCTGAAGAAACAACAACAGGCGTACACAGATTGTATGAGCGCGTTAAGAATGGAACACTTACTATGCCGGCAATCAATGTGAACGATTCGGTTACTAAGTCGAAATTTGATAATAAATACGGCTGTAAAGAAAGTGCGGTAGATGCAATTAGAAGAGCTACAGATACCATGCTTGCCGGAAAAAAAGTGGTTGTGGCCGGGTATGGAGATGTTGGGAAAGGAACCGCTGCCTCTTTTAGAGGAGCAGGTGCCATTGTGACCGTCACAGAAATTGATCCTATTTGTGCCCTACAGGCTTGTATGGATGGATTTGAAGTAAAGAAGTTGGAAACAGTTATCGCCAATGCAGATATTGTTATTACTGCCACCGGCAACAAGGACATTATCAGAGAAAAGCATTTCCGAGCAATGAGAGATAAGGTCATTGTTTGTAATATCGGACATTTCGACAATGAAATAGATATGGCTTGGTTGAATGGTGCCTATGGCAATACCAAGGATGAGATTAAACCACAGGTAGATAAATATACCGTAGACGGAAAGGATATTGTTGTTTTGGCTGAAGGCCGACTCGTAAACCTTGGTTGTGCAACAGGGCATCCTAGTTTTGTGATGAGTAACTCTTTCACCAATCAGACACTGGCACAAATTGAGCTATGGAAGAACAGTAAGAATTATGAAAATGATGTATATATGCTTCCCAAACATCTCGATGAAAAAGTTGCCTACCTACACTTGTCTCGTTTAGGTGCTGAACTCACAGAGTTAGATGAAGATCAGGCTAACTATATTGGTGTTCCCAAAAAAGGGCCTTTTAAACCGGACTATTACAGGTATTAGAAAGTAAAATATAGGTCAAAAAAAAAGCTCTTGAAAAATCAAGAGCTTTTTTTGTTTTGCAGTAAGGTTCTTATGCCTGAAAAGGCTCAATAGAAACAAAAGATTTACCTCCGGCTTTTTTCTCAAACTTAACGAGACCGTCTATTCTTGCATGTAAGGTATGATCCTTCCCGGCATACACATTCTCACCAGGGTTATGTTTTGTGCCTCTTTGTCTTACGATTATATTTCCGGCAGCGGCGGCCTGACCACCAAAGATCTTAACTCCTAATCGTTTCGATTCTGATTCTCTACCGTTCTTGGAACTACCTACACCTTTTTTATGTGCCATAATTCTAAATTTTTGTGAGCAATGCTCTTTACTTATTTACTTAATGCTGCTATAAGATCTGCTTTCTTCATAGAAGAAATACCTTCAATACCTTTTGCTTTTGCCATTTCCTTTAGCTCTGCTACGGTATTTTTACTTAGATCTACAGTTTTCTTTACTGCTTTTGGAGCTGCTGCCTTTTTAGGAGCTGCTTTCTTTGCGGCTGCTTGTTTAGGGGCTGCGGCTTTTGCCTTTGGAGCCTCTACTTTAGCTTTAGGGGCTGCTTTTTTAGGAGTGGCCTTGGCTACTTCTTTTTTAGGAGCTTCCTTTTTGGCTCCTTTTGCAACAATACCTTCTATATGGATCTCCGTTAAATACTGACGATGTCCATTTTTCTTTTGGTACCCTTTACGTCTTTTCTTTTTAAAGACGATTACTTTGTCACCTTTCAGGTGCTTAACGATCTTTGCCTCTACAGCAGCGCCGTCTATAGCCGGGGCGCCAATAGTGATATTCTTACCATCTTCTAAAAGAAGAACATTGTGAAAAGAAACTTTCTTTCCTTCTTCTTCTTTTAAACGGTGAACGTACACTTTTTGGTCTTTCGCAACTTTAAATTGCTGCCCTGCTATTTCTACAATTGCATACATAGCGTTTCTATTAATGATTAAACCCAATTGATCTTTAGCCTCTTAATGAATGCTAAGGAACTTTTAGGAGGGTGCAAATATACTGCTAAATTGTAAATTCACAAGCGATTTAAAAACAAAATCCTTTATTAAGTAGTAGTGTTTCCGGTTGACTTAAATAATTGCATAAAACTAAGAGTAAGCACCACGGTGGTAGCAAAGCCCATAATTGCAACTGTAAAGAATACAATAGCCTCAAAACTTTCAAAACTACTGAACCATTGAGAGGATAAATGTTGCAAAAATTCCGGATCTATTTCAGTTGAATAAATAGCAAAGAAAATTGTAAAAATTATAGTGGCGACAAATCCAGTAACAAGGCCCGCCTTAAAGCCAGTACCATAGGTAAATTTATCCTTCTCTTGTATTTTAAAGTATTTAATTGCCTCATAGATCGCAAAGCCCGTGATTACTCCATTGAATAGACTGTAAAATACATTGGTGTGGAGATCCACAAGAGACAGGATCAAAAAATAAGCAATGAGACTGCCGCTTGCGGCAATTCCAAAACGAATAGGGAGGGCTATTTTCATCATAGGGTTGTATGGTTAATTGATGTTTTTAAAATATGAATTTATCGTTAATATTGCTGTTAATTCTTGTTAAAGCTATAGGAATCTTTATCTTTACGTAGGAAAACTGTCAGTGCCTCCTCAGGTCCTACAATTTACCAAAATTTAACGTACACTACATATAAATTAATTACAAAACACATGAGAAAAAGAAAATTATTAGGGCTGGGTTTGCCTTTATTTTTCCTGGCCTTGACCACCAATGCCCAGGAAGTAACCTATGAGGAATACAAGCTCGACAATGGTTTACATGTTATCCTTCATCAGGATAATACAGCACCTGTAGTAACAACCTCTGTAATGTACCATGTAGGTGGGAAAGACAGAACGGATGGAAGAACAGGATTTGCCCATTTATTTGAACACCTGTTATTTGAAGGAACAAAAAACATAGGAAAAGGAAAATGGTTCGAAATTGTCTCTTCAAATGGTGGGACAAACAATGCTTATACTACGCAGGACCAAACGTATTATTATGAGGTTTTTCCTTCTAATAATTTAAAACTGGGATTATGGATGGAATCTGAACGCATGCTACATCCCATAATAAATCAGGATGGTATAGAAACCCAACAGGAGGTGGTCAAAGAGGAGAGAAGACTGCGTTATGACAATTCACCTTACGGGCAATTATTGCCAGTCCTTGGTGAAAACCTGTTTAAAGTGCATCCATATAAGGACCCAAACATTGGGTATATGAAAGATCTGGAAGCGGCCACTTTGGAGGATGTAGTTGCCTACAATAAGAAGTATTATGTGCCCAACAATGCAGTTCTTGTGGTAGCAGGTGATATTGACGTGCCGGCAACGAAAAAAATGATCTCTGATTATTTTGGTCCAATCCCCAGAGGAACAGATATTAAGCGGAGTTACCCAAAGGAAGAACCTATTACTAAGGAGATAAAGTCCACAGCCTACGATCCAAACATTCAGATACCGGCCGTTATGGTTGCCTATCGCACCCCGGGCTTTGCAGAAAGAGATGCGTATGTCCTGGACATGATTTCCTCCTATCTAAGTGATGGAAAAAGCTCAAAACTGTATAAAAAGATGGTAGATGACCAAAAGCAGGCCTTACAAGTAGGTGCTTTTAATATTGGTCAGGAAGATTATGGAATGTATCTGGTTTTTGCATTACCTGTTGGTGAGACCCCTCTAGATGTTTTAGCAGCCGAAATGGAAACGGAAGTAGCCAAAGTGAGGACAGAGCTTATCTCTGAAAAAGATTATCAGAAATTACAGAATAAATTTGAGAATCGATTTGTGAATAAGAATTCCAGTATAGAAGGAATTGCGGGGACGCTTGCCACTTCTTACTTGTTGTACGGAGATACAGATCTTATCAATAAGGAAATAGATATTTTCAGGTCTATCACCAGAGAAGAAAT
>CBDUON010000089.1:0-9117 GCA_965368835.1 uncultured Eudoraea sp.
GTTGATGTTGCCATAATTATTTCCCGGTTTGGTTAAAGATTCTCTTTTATAAAATTGGTCATTTTTGTAAACAGTTGAAGGCGTGTATTCCCTCCGGAAATACCGTGATTCTTATCCGGATAAATTGCCCAATCGAACTGTTTATTGGCCTGAACAAGCGCTTCAATCATTCGCATGCTATTCTGTACATGCACATTGTCATCGCCGGAGCCATGCACTAACAAATAGTTGCCTTTTAATAAGTGTGGATAGGTCAACGGACTATTCTCATCGTACCCGCTGGCATTTTCCTGTGGCGTTTGCATAAATCTTTCTGTATACACCGTATCATAAAAGCGCCAGCTTGTTACCGGGGCTACAGCTATTGCCATTTCAAAGGTGTCATTGCCTTTTAAGATACAATTTGAGGCCATAAAACCTCCATAGCTCCATCCCCAGATCCCGGTTCTGTCTTCATCAATAAAATCGTATTCACTGAGTTTTTTGGCCACAGCGATCTGATCTTCCACTTCATATTTCCCTAATTCTTTATAGGTCATTTTTTTAAAATCCCGACCTTTTAATCCGGTACCTCTCCCATCTACACAGGCCACTATAATGCCTTCCTGTGCCAACATCTGATGCCAGTAATCATTGCTCCCCATCCATCTGTTAGCTACCTGTTGAGACCCAGGACCACTATATTGAAATAAGAAAAGAGGATACTTTTTGGAAGCATCAAAATCGGCTGGTTTTACCATCCACATATTAAGGTCGTGACCATTGATATTAATAGTAGAGAATTCTTTTGGACTGGTGGTATACCCGGATAGTTTGGCGGATAATGAAGTATTGTCCAGAATATCCTTCACCTTCTCCCCGTTAGATGCTTTGTGAAGCGTGTATGTATAAGGTGTAGTGGCGCTCGAAAAAGTATTGATAAAATAAGTGAAATTGGTGCTGAAAGCAGCACTGTTAGTTCCTGCCTTGTCAGTTAATCTATTCTTATTTCTTCCATTGACCCTAATACTGTACACATCTCTGTTGATAGATCCGTTTTCAGTACTTTGATAAAAAATGGTTTTCTTTTTGGCATCAAAACCGTAGTATTTGGTCACCTCCCATGGTCCTTTGGTAAGTTGAGATTTTAAAGACCCGTTTGAATTGTGAAGGTAAATATGATTGTATCCGTCCTTTTCACTTGTCCAGATAAAACTGTCATCTTCTAAAAAGGTTAAATTGTCTGTGATATCTACATAGGCCTCATCTTTCTCCTCCAGCAATAAGGACACGGAGGCGTTCTTAGAGTTGACTGTGTACATTTTAAGATGGTTTTGAAGACGATTCAATGTTTGAACACTAAGTTCATCTGCCTTCTTCTTCCATTGTATCCTTGGAATATAGTATGCTTCAGGCAAGGATATTTTAGTGGTCGATTTTTCAGCAATAGTGTATAAATGGAGACTTACCGTGGAATTATCTTCCCCTGCTTTCGGATATTTAAATCGGTTTTGAGAAGGATACAAGTCGGCCCCATACACATCCATGGAAAACTCCGGAACCGCACGCTCATCGAATCGCAGGAAAGCAAGCATAGTACCGTCAGAATTCCATTCAAAGGCTCTGACAAAACTAAATTCTTCTTCATATACCCAATCTGTTACCCCATTGATAATAGTATTCTTTTCACCATCAGTCGTTATCTGCTCCCTATTGCCCGAAGATAGGTGCAGGATAAAAAGGTTATTCTCAAATACATAAGCTACCCTTAAACCGTCTGGTGATAATAAAGGAGCCATGATCTTTTCATCAGATATCTTTTTAACAACCCTGGAAGCTACATCATATACAAAGTATACCGCTTTTCTGGAATGCCGGTAAATAGATTCTACTTCAGTAGCCAATAAAATTTTAGATTCATCCTCATTAAAGCTGTAGGAGGTAAAATATGGAATTCCGTTAGCCGGAGATGAGGCTAGTATGGTCTCTGTTTGCTGCAGGGTTTCGTATTCATACTTCACAATACTACTTGTTCCATTAGCCCTATTTATATCTAACAGCGTATAGTGATTGCCATCATTCATAGACCTCAAAGCATCCATTCCTTTGGTGGAAAATGCGCCTTGCCAAATTTCTTCCAGTGTTATTTTTTTCTGTTGAGTATATACAAGAGTAGTTGCTGTGAGAAAAAGCAGCAAGAAGAGGTATTTTTTCATTCCTGGAGTTTGTTTTAATTCAAACCCTCAAGTTTACTAATATTTTCCCTAAAAAAATAACTTTCCACCATGCAATTAAGCAGTAGCCGCTTTGCTTGTTTGGCTAATTTGTGTATTAAATGCCCATTTCCATTCCAGATAAAGCGTAAAACGAAATACTGTCAATATCACTATCTTTGACCGCATATACGACATTACAATGCCCTTACCTATTGAAGGTTTTTCAAAGCTATCGAAAGAAGAAAAAATACAATGGATCGCTGAACAGTATACCCATGATCCGGAGGATAGTATTTCCCTTATTAAGACCTATTGGAATAAGGACACTGCCCTGCAGCAGTTACACGATGAATTCATAGAGAATACCCTCACTAATTTCTACCTGCCATTAGGAATTGCTCCCAACTTTTTGATCAATGGGAAACTGTATGCTATCCCGATGGCCATTGAAGAAAGCTCTGTAGTAGCGGCTGCCAGTAAAGCTGCTAAGTATTGGTTATCCCGGGGTGGCTTCACTACCAAAGTACTGGGGACCGAAAAAATTGGCCAGGTTCATTTTATGTTTCAGGGGGATCCCAACAGACTTAAGGCCTTTGTGGCACATATACAACCACTATTTTTAAGCGAAACACTGTCCATTACCAAGAATATGGTGGCCCGTGGCGGTGGTATAAAAAAGGTAGAGCTAAGAGACAAAAGCAAGGAATTAAAGGATTACTACCAATTGCATTGCACTTTTGAGACGCTCGATGCCATGGGAGCCAATTTTATAAATTCCTGCCTCGAACAATTTGCAAAAACTTTACAGCGCGAAGCAAGTACTTCTTCTATCCTGCACGCAGAAGAACGACATCTGGAAGTAGTGATGAGTATCCTTTCCAATTATGTCCCGCAATGTCTCGTAAGAGCAGAGGTTAGTTGCCCCGTAGAAGATTTAGGAGCGGTAGGAGGCATCAGTGCTACCGAATTTGCCCAAAAAATGATGAGGGCCATTTCTATTGCTAATATTGAGCCCTTTAGAGCGGTTACACACAATAAGGGGATAATGAATGGGATAGATGCCGTTGTCCTGGCTACAGGGAACGATTTCAGGGCCGTGGAAGCCGGTATACATGCCTATGCATCCAAGGATGGTACTTATAGAAGTTTAACCCATGCAAGCCTTGAAAATGATGTATTTCGTTTTTGGATAGAGATCCCACTTGCCCTTGGAACTGTAGGCGGACTTACAAGCTTACACCCGCTTGCGAAATTGTCTTTGGAGATATTGCAGAAACCTTCTGCTGAAGAACTCATGGGATTGGTAGCAGTAGCGGGCCTGGCTCAAAATTTTGGTGCTGTTCAATCCTTGGTAACCACAGGAATTCAACAGGGACATATGAAGATGCACCTTTTAAATATTCTGAACCAAATGGGGGCTACTGATGATGAAAAGATTCAGCTGGTAGAACATTTCAAGAAACACAGTGCTACTCACAGTGCCGTGGTGGATGCATTACAAGAATTAAGAAAGTCTTTATAAATGAATGTCAGTTTCCACAGTAACGGAAAGCTTTTGCTTACGGGCGAATACGCTGTCCTTGATGGGGCAATGGCTCTGGGCCTACCCTGCCGTTTGGGACAAGGACTAACCATTCGTGAACATAAAGGCGATGGATTGGTTTGGCAAAGTCTGGACCACAAACAAGTACCTTGGTTTGAGACCGGGTTTGAGGCATCTGAGCTAAAGGCGAATACACTTAAAGCCACAACTTCCGGTATTCGGGAAACACTGCTGCATATACTGCAGGGAGCGATCGCATTAAATCCTGATTTCCTACATAAACTTCAGGGACACTCTGCCACTTCGAAACTCGAATTTCCGCGTGATTGGGGGCTGGGCAGCTCTTCAACTCTTATCAACAATATAGCGCAATGGGCAGAGGTGAATGCCTATACTTTATTATGGAACACCTTTTCCGGAAGTGGGTACGATATTGCCTGTGCCCAAAACAAGCAACCGCTGACATATCAAGTAAAGGGTACTACACCGCAGGTAGATCTTATACAGTTTAATCCTTCGTTTACCAAGGAATTATATTTTGTGCATCTCAATAAAAAGCAGAATAGTAGGGAGGGAATTAGGCGTTATAAAAAAGTTGTGGCTAACCAACACCACTTTTTAGAGGAGGTCTCAGAGATCACAAGGGCAGTTGCAGCATGCAGCAGTCTTGCAAACTTTCAGGAATTGCTCTTACGCCATGAAAATCTTTTATCTGAAACCATGCAGCTTCAAAGAATACAAGAACTACTATTTCCCGATTTTACCGGATTTATAAAAAGCTTAGGGGCATGGGGAGGCGATTTTGTACTTGCCATGGGAACAGATCGTATTCCAGAATACTTCAATTCCAAAGGCTATGCAACCGTTCTTTCTTATGATGATCTAGTTCTATAAAAAAAGCCCCGGTTCTAAAACCAGGGCTTTCATAATGAGTGTTTTCAGATCTAATAGAAAATAGACCTGTTGTCTACTATCTCTGCTTTCTCTTTTAAGGCTTCTACAATACTGTTTGCCACTGTAGAGGCATTGGCCGCTTGCAAGGCATTGGCATAGGTCACATAATTATCTAGTGCCGGGGCTTCTTCCTTATTGGTAACTTCAAACTTAAACACTCCGGATTCACCAACAATGAGGTTAGAAATATCTCCAGTGTTCATTGAAAAGGCAGTTCCTACTACTAGTGGTTCTCTTCCTGCTCCTGGAATGGTAGGTGTTTTTGCCGTAAGGGCAGTAGCTGTTGAAACATTTGTATTGTTAGATGAAGCTATATCTTCCAAAGATTTTCCTGCGTTGGCAGCTTTGATCTTTTCGGCCTTCTTTTGCTTTCGAAGTAAAGGAAGTACGGTTACTGATGCATCTTCCACATCCATAAGACCTTTTTTATAGGTAGCAGTTAATTGAACTACAGCATATCCGTTATTAATATCAAATCGTTTTATGTCTCCTAATTTGGTGTCCTCTGCAAAGGCCCATTGAACAATCCTTCTCTGAGCTCCAAGGCCGGGCAGGTTTTCGTCCATTGCCTTAAGCCTGTTTACAGGTCTAACTACATAGTCGTTTTCCTTTGCAATCTCACTTAGACTTTTTTCAGAATCTACAGCCGCCATTTCAAATTTTGTGGCATCTGTAAACAGTGTATTGATTGTCTCATCAGAAGGTTCAATATCTCTGGTAAGTGTAGCCAGTTGAACTTGATCTCGTTTGTCATCAACTTTTACAATATGATATCCAAATTCGGTCTCTACAAGGCCAATATGCCCCACCGGGTTCCCAAATGCAAAGTCGTTAAACTTTGGTGTCATCACTCCCTCCTGGAAATACCCAAGATCTCCTCCTCTGGGAGCGGAAGGTCCGTCAGAATTGTCACGGGCTAGTTGCGCAAAAACGGCATCTGACTTTAGTGCACTTGCCAAAACTTCTTTTGCCTTTGCTTCGGCCTCTTCTTTGGTTCTTTTTACTTCCGGATTGGCGCGCTCTGCACCTTCATAGGTGATCAGAATATGGCTGGCTTTCACAGAACCGTTAGGTTTCTTAGCCATCATACGCGATATTTTAAACACATCCCCATCCCGGTATGGTCCAAAAAATTCTCCTACTTGCAAGCCCATCAGCGAGTCTGCAAAATTAGCAGGTAATTCGTTCTGAGTTTTAAAAATAGTATCGTACTTAGCATCAGAATTCCTGTCAAGGAATGCAGCCACATCTGTGGTATTTCTGAAGCCCTTTATAGTAACAGTGGTATCTCTGTCTGCAAAATATTCCTCAGTGTCATCAAGCAAACGAACGATAGTCGCTTCCGTTGCTTCCAAATCGGCTGCTGAAGGTGCTTCTTCAAAGTATACGAATTGGATATCTCTTGACTTTTCCTGAGTGTATTTTTTTTGATTTTTCTTTATGTAAGCCTCAATTTCATTTTTAGTGACCACAATGGTACTATCTGGTATTGAGGTAAATGGTACCCGTACGTACCGAATATCTACTTTGTTATTTGCCAATTTGTAATCAAATTCCCCTTCTTTTAGGGTGGCTCCCATCCCGGCGCGGACCAGATTAAAATATACCTGTTGTTTTGCACTTTCAATGATGGCCTCTTCATCCTGAAGCCAATCTTCGTACTGCGAAGGAGCATTGAGCTTTAATTCCAGAATAAAATCTCTGAACTTTCTTTCATCAAATACACCATTTTCATCAACGAATTGAGGATTCTGGGCAAGGCCCGGACTATTCTTGATCACTTCAATGATCTGATCTTGTTCAATTTCGATGCCAAGAGAAGCAATCTGTTGATCTAACAAGGTGCTGCGTTCTATCTGATTCCAAATACTATTTACCAATTGCATGGAAGAAGCATTAGGACCACTATTCCTTGAAGCGCGTTCTATCTTTTTTCGAAACACATCAATAGAAATTTCCTGTCCATTGATCTCTCCTACTGAAGAGCCTACTTTTCCTCCAGAGAACCCATTGCTTGTAAAGATGCCGGAGATCACAAAGGCAAATAATGCCATACCAATGATCAGGATCAATACTGTAGTTCGTTTCCGAATATTTTCTAAAATTGCCATTTATCTAGATTGTTTAAAATCAGTGGGCGAAATTACCATTTTCCCTTAAATAATAAAAACGAAAAGCCTGCTATCTGCAAGTAGATCTCTGCTTAGCTATTATCCGTCACCTCCAGGGTAACCAAATCTATTTTTGTACTCGAAACTTCTAAGACTGTAAAAAGGTATTCACCGATCCTGATTTCTGTACCTTTTTCGGGAATTTCTCCGGTTTCATGGACCAGTAGCCCTCCCAGAGTTTCAAATTCTTCGGTATCTGGTAATCCCAGTTTATAGGTCTCATTAATATAATCTACCTCGAGGCGTGCAGAGAATTTAAAGGTAGAATCATTGAGCTGTTCCTCAAGGAGGTCAGTAGAATCGTGCTCATCTTCAATCTCACCAAAAAGTTCTTCTACGATATCTTCTACTGTCATAACTCCGGAAGTACCCCCGTATTCATCCAGAACTACTGCCATACTCTTCCGTTTTTTGGTCAGAATTTTTAGGATCTCATGAATCAGCATGGTCTCTGGAACAAATTCTACCGGCAACAAAATACTTTTGATGGTCTTAGGTTTCTTAAAGAGTTCATAGGAATGCGCATAGCCTATGATATTGTCAACGGTATCCTTATAAACAAGGATCTTGGAAAAACCTGTTTCTGTAAAAAGTTTTGCCAGGCTCTTCGGTGTTTCGTGTAGTTCAACTGCTGTAATCTCAGTACGCGGCACCATCACTTCTCTTGCTTTCACTCCCGAAAATTCGAGGGCATTCTGGAAGATCTGAATCTCAGAATCTACATCATCTTCCTCCTCAAGGGCTTCCATCTGTTCTGTAATATAATCTCCCAATTCCATTTTACTAAAGGCCAATTGTACCTCATCACCATCCGTTTTGAATAATGTGCGAAGAATAATATCTGTCAATTTTATGATAAAATCAGAAACAAATGAGAACAGGGCGTAAAATATATACGCCGGGATAGCCAAAATTTTTAGCAAGGTATTGGCATAGATCTGAAAAAATACTTTTGGCAGGAACTCGGCAGTAATAAGAATAATGATCGTTGAGATTATAGTTTGTGTAAGAAGGCTAAAGTCTGTAAGCCAAATTTGCACAAAGCCATATTGTGATGGCAGCATACTTTGAAACCAATTCATTAGCAGGTCGCCCATATAGAAACCATAGATAACCAGGGCTATATTATTCCCGATAAGCATGGTGGCAATAAACTTTGAAGGTTTATGGGTAAGCCTGGCTAATACTTTGGCTAAAAAGCCGGCTTGTTTCTTCTCAATTTCTATGTGGATCTTATTTGCAGATACAAATGCAATCTCCATTCCCGAAAAGAAGGCCGAAAGAATCAGGCACAAAACAATAGTTAAGATAGATGTATCCACAATTACGATTGGTTTTCCTTCTTTCTCTTCTCAAATCGCTTCCGGTAAGTACGGCGAAAAATAAACATCCCTATGGAAACAATGGCAAAAAAAATAAAGATATAAGTTCCTTCCCTGTCTGTTTCCCAAAGATCTCCAATCTTGTAGATGGAAACCAAGGCAACTATAAGATATAGGTATTCTGTAAAACGCAATAACTTGATCATGATTCGTCTTCTTTGATGGTCATTAACCCATAAGTTCTATGGGCGTTAAAAAAACTAAAATCGCGGTTAAAATCCATTCCCTCCCCATCCATAACGGTACCGTCTTCCGGATTGGTATATTTAAATTTTTCCTGAGTAAAGATCCATTCTTCCTTTCTGTCCCAATATATTTGAGGTGCCTCTAACTTTTTCCCATCATGGGTTTCGATCACCACATTTCCCCTGAGGTCTATCATATTAGTTTGGGAATAAATGATCCCGTAATCTGCCTGTATCGTACTCTTCTTATTATCCTTGTCAAAATATTCCACTTCCAAACCTTTTGGGAAGGTTCTGTACTTAAACAGCATATTGTCATAGTCTTCACTAAGGGGACTCTTTAAAATGGCTATTACTCTGGAAATGCCTTCATCTTCACTCTCCAATTCCTCTGTTGTCTCGGTATAGGTGAGCTCAAAATTTTGTGCCACGCCCTGAGGGTAGACCTCAATTTGCTTCTCGTCTCCAACACGTTGGTAGGTGTCCTGGCAGCTATAAAAAAAGATTGCCACGGTAAAAACCATGGCAATTGAATTTGGAATTTTTCTACCCAAGGGTTTCATTCTTATAAACTGGGAACGGTAATACTACCGCCAACCCAACATTTAAAGCTTAGTGTTTTTCCAGCCATGCCAGAGTTAAATATATCTGTTTTAGAAGGCGCTTTGGCTTCATAACTGGCTGCAG
>CBDUON010000090.1:0-9100 GCA_965368835.1 uncultured Eudoraea sp.
CATTAGACTCTACATGGTAATACGGGTTGCTTTCCAGAAAAAGCACCAGTTCATCTGAAAATAAGCGGGAAATAGCAGGCTGATCTTCACCGCCCAAACGAAAGCGTTTGTTAAAATCGGGATGATCCGGAATCTCAATATCTTCAAATCCTGATAGATTGTATAGCAGCCCAAGTAATCCTTCTTTATCCAGGGTAAATACAGGTAAATTTATGGAAAGAGGAATATGCATTACCGTTGCCTTAATGACCTCCTTGGCAATAAACTGTCCTTCGGTAAATTCCACATCAAACACACTTACCTTATTTTTTTCGTCCTTAAGCTGATTGTAGAAAAAGGGAATATCACGGGAATTAAAGAAAACAAAGTTTCTCAAAAAGTGGGTGTCCTTCTTTTTCTTGGGAATATATATCCATTTAAAATCTTTAGCCGCATCTTTCAGATCCTCCTGCCTTCTTGTAAAATACCTTTCAATGGGCTTTAGGGCTCTAAGCGGAATTATTTTACGAATGGCGAAGGGATGCACGGAATCTGCTTCGTGCTTATCTAGCCCAATAAGCTCAATATGCCCTCCTTTGTGATCAAAGATCTCCCGGTAATTTTCCAAGCCTTCGAGGACCGTATGATCCACAAAACTACACATGGAAAAATCGACCACCACTTCCTCATTTTCAGAAATGACATCCAACTTATTTTTCAATTTATAGTAATTCATAAAGCTGCAGAAGTGCTTTACGCTTACAAAATAATTACCCCCATCTGCTTCCCGAAACATCAGGATATTGGGTTTAAAGAGGTGGGTTATAAAAAGAAAAATGCTTTTGTTGATCAGGATATGAATAATAAATGTCACAAGAATACCTACGGCAATACCTGTAATTAGGTTGGTTGTAAGGGTGGCAATTACGGTGGCAAAGAAAATGATGATTTGCTCTTTTCCTATGCTGGCAATTTTTTTGATAGCTGCAGGCGTTGCCAATTTATAGCCGGTATACACCAGGATAGCGGCAAGGGCAGAAAGCGGGATCATTCTGAGCTGCTCCTGAAATATCAATACAAAGGCCACCAGAAAGACAGCATGGAAGAAGTTGGAAGAGCGGTTGGTGGCACCTGTATTTACGTTTACAGAACTTCTTGCAATTACGGTAACTACATTGAGCCCTCCAATAAAACCACTGATGGTAGTAGCAAGGCCAAGGGCCTTCAGATCCTTGTTTACGTTAGAATGTCTGTTCCCCGGATCTAACTTATCTACTGCTTTTATACTTAGCAGGGATTCAATGCTGGCTATAAGAGTGATCGCAAAAACTGCCAGGATAAATTGCACTTCCAGGACCTTTCCAAAATCTGGAAATACCAGGGAGGAAATAACATTTTCCGGGATGGGGATCAGGAATTTTTCATCTATGGGATAGGTAATACCCGTCCAGGTGCAGAAGTAATTAAATCCTATGGAAAGAATAAGGATCCACATAGGCGCTGGGATCAGCTGAACGATCCTATTCCTGATTTTAGCATAGAATGCCATGATAAACAAACTCAAAAAGCCAATGATGGCGGCAGATACCACGCTTAAACTATCTGTTTCCCATAAGGCATAGAGCCCGGCTGGGATTTGAAACAAAAGGCTTAGAATATTCCCGGCCTCATTATTATTACCGATCATTATATGAAATTGCTTGGCAAGGATCCCTATCCCAATAGCCGCTAACATTCCCTGTATAGCAGAGGCAGGAAAAAAATCGGCCAGGCGCCCCATCCTGAGAAAGCCCAGTAGCATCATTAGAATACCGGAGAACACAACCGCTGCCAGCGTAAAAAGATAGCCCTGATAAAGATCACCGCCACCAAGGGTGGTAATAGCTCCTAAAAGTACGATCACCAGTCCATTTCCCGGACCTGTTATGGTAATATGTGATCCACCCAGAATAGCAACGATCACCCCTCCAACCACGGCCGGTATTATGCCGGCAATAGGAGGGGCCTCACTTGCCAGCGCCAGTCCCAATCCTAAAGGAAGGGCAATTAAGGACACCACAAAACCGGCAAAGACATTCTTGGGTAGGTCTTTTATAAAGATGGCGGCTTTACTTTTTTTGGCTATCACTTACGGTCTCTAACTATTAGTACATCCGTGGGCAGATCGGATAGAATATGTTCAATATCGTGTGGAAAAATACGGTCCAGAATTCCCAGTTTTTCCGGAGCATTCATCACGAGCAAATCGGCTCTGACCACCTCGGCATAATGCCCAATGGAATATCCTCTTCGTCCAAAAATACTCTGGATCTTTACATCGATAGAATCTGTTATCTCTTTTGGAAAGCCGGCGATCAGATTTCTTACGCGCGATTCCTCTTTTCGTTTTATACGCTCTTTTCTCAGGGAGGCTCGTTTTAACGAACGGTCGTCTTCTACCGTTACATGAACTTCTTTTTGAGTGATCTCCTCTACAATGGTTATTTGTTGTACGCCTAGCGCCTTTGATACCTGAAAGGCTTTTAAAATGGCAACCGGAGTACTGGGATCATCAAAACCGTTTACCACCAGGTGTTGAGAGGCCACCCTCACAGCCGAGGGTTTAATCAACAACAAGACAGAACAATGCACCTTCCTCGTTAGGTCCCTGGCAATGGTCCCCATATAGAACTGATACATATTCTCGTGCTGTAAGGCGCCCAGTACAAGCAGGTCTACATCATATTTCTCGCAGGCCTTCAGGATGGTAGCAACAGGTTTCCCCTCCATCCAATGTACTTCCGGATGGTATTCGGGGTATTCAATTGTTTTGAGTAAGGACTCAATGGTAGCACTCTTTTCCAGTGTTTTGGCCCCTACATGTAATAGAATAAGTTTAGTATTGAAGTAATAGGCGATCCTGGTTATTTCCAGGATGTTAACCTCCAGAGAAGGCGAAAATGCAAACCCAAATAAGATGGTCTTAAAAGGCCTGTGTGTTATATCCATGGGCTCCATTGGCGTAATATACCATTAATTGAGAGAATGAAAAGAGCCGGGACCAGTTCTGTAACAAAATAGAATTAACGCCCATATTTTTCCGGCGTTTGTTCATTATTGTTTTTATTTGCGATGCGAAGCAGGTGCAAAAGAGGAATGAAAGACATCTCGCAGGCATAAAGTATTGAATATGGTAGAGTTAGCAGGAATAATTATTCTGGGGATCATTGCACAGTGGGTGGCCTGGCGCCTAAAACTACCCGCCATTTTGCCGTTGATCCTTATTGGCTTATTGGTGGGACCTATTTCCACACTGTTTACAGAAAATGGGGAGAAACTTATTCAGCCCATATGGAATGGGGAAGTCGGACTTTTTCCCGGCGACGGACTTTATTATTTTGTATCGCTTGCCATCAGTATTATTCTTTTTGAGGGGGGACTTACCTTAAAAAGATCTGAAATTTCTAATGTAGGCCCTGTTATTACCAAATTGATTACCGTAGGCACCCTCGTCACCTTTTTTGGAGCGGGGATAGCGGCCCATTTTATTTTTAACCTCAACTGGCAGATCTCTTTTCTGTTTTCAGCCTTAATTATTGTAACGGGCCCTACTGTAATTACGCCCATCCTAAGAAACATCCCCCTTAAGAAAGATGTCTCAGCTATTTTAAAATGGGAGGGGATCCTTATAGACCCTATTGGCGCCCTGGCCGCTGTATTGGTCTTTGAATTTATCAGTGTAGGAGAAGGACAAGCCTATACCAAGACCGCCCTGATGGAGTTTGGAAAAATAGTACTTTTTGGATGTAGTTTTGGCTTCACCTTTGCCCATGCCCTGGCATTTGCCATCAAAAAGAACTTTATTCCACATTATTTACTCAATGTGGTTTCCCTTTCTACGGTGCTGCTTGTTTTTGTACTATCGGATGTTTTTGCACACGAATCCGGACTTTTGGCTGTCGTTGTTATGGGGATGGTCATGGGGAATATGAAACTCCCCAATCTAAAGGAATTGCTTTATTTTAAGGAGTCGTTGAGCGTTCTCCTTATCTCCATTCTCTTTATTCTCCTGGCTGCGAATATCAACATCAGCGATATGGAGCTTATCTATAACTGGAACACCGCCATCTTGTTTTTAGTGATCGTTTTTGTAATAAGACCTATTGGCGTTTTCTTAAGCACCAGGGGCTCCGGGCTAAAATTAAATGAGAAATTGTTTATTGGGTGGGTAGGCCCTCGTGGAATAGTGGCGGCCGGTATTGCTTCACTTTTTGGATCCAAGCTTATGGCAAAAGGAGAAGTAGGGGCAGAATATATTACTCCGTTGGTATTTATGATAGTGCTGGGCACCGTATTGTTAAATGCCACTACCGCCAGGCTGGTTGCTAAATGGGTAGGTGTTTTTCTGGAACGCTCTGAGGGTATTCTGATCATTGGGGCCGGCAAAGTATCTCGCCTTATAGCCAACTATCTGAAAGCCAACAACAGAAACGCGGTGGTCATAGATAATAACGAGGCCAATATTCAAAAATGCAAGAATATGGGTCTGGATGCTATTGCAGCTAATATCTATTCGGACTCGCTAACGGACAATATAGAATTAAACGATGTGGGCTATTTAATGGCCCTTACCGGCAATTCAGAGATCAACAAATACGCCATTGATAAGTTTAGAAAACAGTTTGGAGAGAATGGTGCATTTAGGTTGGTAGACTCAGAGGAAATGACCAATCCGGAGAATAGCCCAAAGGAAGGCCTATTTTCACATACAGACGATTTTATTAAAATTACCGAAACGGTTAGGAAGTTTCCCGCCATCCACGAAATAGAGTTAAAGGACCAGGAACACTATGAGGGACTTATAGAGATCACCAAGGCAGATGACCATATTATTCCCATTTTTTTAAAGGCTCCGGATGATGAACTATTTATCATTAGTTCGTTTTCGAAGGAATTTAAGGATATATCCGAAGGCTATAAACTGGTGTATCTCGGTAAAAGGTTTGACTCTGCTGAAGGCTCAGTTGCAGCTAATAACAATCCTGACTAATCATTCAATTTTAGAACGGCCATAAAGGCTTGTTGAGGGATCTCAACATTTCCTACCTGTCTCATTCTCTTTTTCCCTTTTTTCTGCTTCTCCAGTAGTTTTCTCTTTCTGGAAATATCCCCCCCATAACACTTGGCGGTCACATCTTTTCGCAGGGCTTTAATGGTCTCACGGGAAATGATCTTCGCTCCAATGGCAGCCTGAATAGGAATGTCAAATTGTTGCCTTGGGATAAGTTCTTTGAGTTTTTCACACATTCTCTTCCCAATATTGGCCGCATTATCTGCGTGAATAAGGGCAGAAAGTGCATCAACAGATTGTGCATTTAACAGGATATCTACTCGCACCAATTTGGAAACCCTCATTCCAATAGGAGCATAATCAAAAGAAGCATATCCTTTGGAGACGGTTTTGAGTCGGTCGTAAAAATCAAAAACGATCTCTGCCAAAGGCATATCAAAGTTTAATTCTACCCGCTCGGTGGTCAGGTAGGTCTGATTGGTGATCTGTCCTCTTTTTTCGATACACAGGGACATTACATTCCCCACAAAATCGGATTTTGTGATGATGGTTGCCTTTATATAAGGCTCTTCTACTCTGTCTAGTGTTGAGGGATCCGGAAGATCGGACGGATTGTTGACAATAATCGGTATCTCAGGATCTTTACGGGTAAAGGCGTGGTAGCTAACGTTGGGCACAGTAGTGATCACGGTCATATCAAACTCGCGTTCCAGGCGCTCCTGAATGATCTCCATATGGAGCATTCCCAAAAAGCCACAACGGAATCCAAAGCCCAGGGCCGCACTACTTTCCGGCGCAAATACCAGAGAAGCATCGTTTAATTGTAATTTTTCCATGGAAGACCTCAATTCCTCAAATTCTTCCGTGTCTACCGGATAGATCCCGGCAAAGACCATTGGCTTTACATCCTCAAAGCCGGCAATTGGATTTTTGGTGGGGTTGGTGGCATCGGTAATGGTATCCCCCACTTTTACTTCCCGCGCGTCTTTGATCCCTGTGATCAGATAACCAACATCTCCCGCTTTTATGCTGGGCCTTGGTATCTGAGTAAGCTTAAGTGTTCCCACCTCATCTGCGAAATACGATTTCCCGGTGGCAACAAATTTTATTTTTTGTCCTTTTTTTATTTCCCCATTTTTCACCCTGAAATAGGTTTCAACCCCACGGAAAGGATTATAGACAGAATCGAATACCAGGGCCTGTAGTGGTTCATCCACCGTTCCTGAAGGAGGTGGAATACGTTCTATGACGGCTTTAAGAATGGCCTCAATTCCGAGACCTGTTTTGGCGCTGGCGGGGATCACGTCTTCTGCTTTACATCCCAAAAGGTCCACAATATCATCGGTCACTTCTTCCGGACTTGCACTGGGCAGGTCCACCTTATTCAGGATAGGAATGATCTCCAGATCGTTCTCCAGGGCCAGGTACAGATTAGAAATGGTCTGTGCCTGTATGCTTTGGGCTGCGTCTACCACCAACAAGGCTCCTTCACAGGCGGCAATGGAGCGCGAAACTTCGTATGAAAAATCGACATGCCCTGGGGTATCTATTAGGTTCAGTACATAGGTCTGTCCCTCATATATATACTCCATTTGGATGGCATGACTTTTAATGGTAATACCTCGCTCTCGCTCAATATCCATATTATCTAACAACTGCTCTTTCTTTTCACGTTCGGTTACAGAACCGGTGAAATCGAGAAGCCTATCGGCCAGGGTACTTTTCCCATGATCAATATGAGCTATGATACAGAAGTTTCTGATGTGTTTCATTTTCCTTTTCTTGGGCTGCTGATAAGAGCGGCAAAGATACTGCTAATATTGCTTACTCCTGCCACTCGGCAATAAACAAGTTAGTGTCTCTTGTCCCCCCGTTATTGCGATTGCTGGAGAAAGCCAGATATTTTCCATCATTGGAAAAGACAGGAAAGGCATCAAAGGTCTCCCCATGTGTTACCCGTTCCAGATTCTTCCCATCTATATCAATAAAATACAGGTTAAAAGGGAAGCCTTTTTCAGCTTCAAAATTGCTGGAGAAGAGGATCTTTTTTCCTGAAGGGTGAAAGAAAGGACTCCAGTTGGCATTCCCCAAAAAGGTGAGTTGTTTTAGATTGCTGCCATCGGCATCGCAAATAAACAATTCCATCTCTGTAGGCTGTACAAGGCCCTGGGATAACAATTCCTTGTATTCCGCAATGGCAGCTTCTGTCTTGGGTCTGCTTGCTCTAAAAATTATCTTGGTGCCATCAGGAGAAAAGAATGCGCCTCCATCGTAGCCCAATTCGTCTGTTATCTGAACTACATCAGAACCATCGAGATTCATGGTGTACAATTCCAGATCCCCACTTCGCATGGAGGTAAACACAATTTTATCTCCTTTTGGAGAAACGGTGGCCTCGGCATCATAGCCGGGCAGATCGGTAAGCTGATCTACAATATTGCCTTCAAGATCGGCCACAAAAATGTCGAATGAATCATATACCGGCCATACGTATTTCCCATTAGACCGGAGGGGAACTTCAGGGCATTCCTCGCCGGAAAGGTGGGTGGACCCATATACAAAGTGTTTATTATCTGGCAGGAAATAAGAGCAGGTGGTGCGCCCCATCCCGGTACTGATCATAGGAGGGATACTGTCTTTAAAACTCTCAGAGGTATTCATCAGAAATATCTGATCGCATTCCATACCCCATTCCTTGTTATTAGACTGGAAGATCATCATACTGTCATCAAAACTCCAGTAAGCTTCTGCATTGTCTCCGCCAAAGGTGATCTGGCGAATCGACTTAAAATATTTCTCCTCCGGATAGATCAGTGTATCCGAACCTGCCATCAAGGAGATAGTTTCTGTATCCGGAGCTTCTGTTGTTTTAGGATCGGTTTTACAACCGAAGAAAGGTATTAAGAGTAATAAAAAGACTATTTTTCTCATGAGTTGATTAATTTTGCACAAAATTAGTGTCAATTATGATGAAACAAAGCATATGGCTTATTTTTCTTGCAATTTTTATTTCCTGCAAGCAAGAGCCTACCAAAACGTACACCCTCCAGGACGATGTAGCCTTTCTGGCAAGCGACTCCCTAATGGGGCGTGAAACAGGGACAGAGAATGAATTGATGGCAGCAGACTATCTGGTAAAACGCTTTAAAGAGATAGGGCTGGCCCCTGCAGGAAATGCGGGCACCTATTTCCAGACCTTTACCTTTAAACCCCGCAAGGATCCACATCAGGAAGTAACGTATATACAGGCGGGAGACAGCAGTATTACAGGGACCAATGTCATTGGTTTTATAGACAACAAAGCAACAAACACTGTTGTACTGGGGGCCCATTATGACCATTTGGGAATGGGAGGTGAAGGATCTCTCTACCGCGGTGAAGCCGCCGTCCACAACGGGGCAGATGACAATGCAAGTGGGGTAGCCGTACTGCTGCAATTGGCACAAAAATTAAAGGAAAGCGAGCTAAAAGGGAATAATTATCTGATCATGGCCTTTTCCGGGGAAGAAATTGGATTGTTAGGCTCTAACTATTTTGCAAAGAACCCCACCGTTGATCTGGAAAAAGTAAATTATATGATCAATATGGATATGGTGGGAAGACTGCGGGAAACTAATGTACTTTCTGTAAGCGGTACAGGGACATCCGTACTTTGGCCTCAGGTTCTTAATGCCAATAATCAGAACTTTAAACTGGTACTAAAAGAATCCGGGGTAGGGCCTTCGGACCACACCTCTTTTTATCTTCAGGACATCCCTGTGCTGCATTTATTTACCGGGCAGCATGAGGATTACCATAAACCCACGGATGATGCCGAGAAGCTTAATTATGAAGGTATGGAACGCATCACTACGTATGTCATGGCGGTTATCACCGAATTAAACGATGACGATAAACTCACCTTCCTGAAGACTAAGAATGAGAGTGAGGAAGTACCGAGATTTAAAGTAGCCATGGGTGTTATTCCAGACTATATGTTCGAAGGAAAAGGAATGCGGATAGATGGAGTAAGTGAAGAAAAGCCTGCTCAAAAAGCCGGACTCCAGAAAGGTGATGTGGTAGTGCAAATGG
>CBDUON010000091.1:0-8673 GCA_965368835.1 uncultured Eudoraea sp.
AGCATGCCTATGAAAAGATCATCCAATCTTTTGCTCAAAAAGAATTTGATATCCTGGTAGGTACTCAGATGGTGACCAAAGGACTAGATTTCAGGCACGTAAATCTGGTAGGCATTATGAATGCGGATTCTCTCCTTAATTTTCCGGATTTCAGGGCACATGAACGGAGTTATCAAATGTTAACACAGGTAGCGGGCAGAGCAGGGCGTACTGAAAAGAGGGGCATTGTACTGGTTCAAACCTACAATCCGTTTCACAGCATCTTACAGCAGGTTGTTGTTGGTAACTATACCGCGATGTATGAGGAACAGATGGCTCAAAGGGAAGAATATCATTATCCACCCATTAACAAGATCATTAAGATCAGTTTTAAGCATAAGGACTACAATACACTAAATGAAGCGGCTACCTGGTTCGGCAAGGCGCTGCGAAATGTTTTTGGCAATCAAATACTGGGACCAGAATTCCCTCCGGTTGCCAGGATCAGAAATCAATATATAAAACAGGTCCTGGTGAAGATTCCCAGAAAACAGTCTTTGAAACAAACAAAAAATAGCATTAAAAGAATTGAAAATTCCTTTAATGCTATTTCCTGGTACAGAAGTGTGCGAGTAATCTACGATGTAGACTACTTTTAACTAAACGTTGCTTAACGCCTCGGCCAGTTCTGTTTTCTTATTTCTACTTAGAGGAATAGATCTGCCACTTACTTCAACATTTTTACTGTTGAATTTTTCGATCTTCTCTAAATTTACGATATACGATTTATGAATTCTCAGGAATTTATCCTCAGGTAATTGTTTTTCGAAAGCCTTCATGGTAGAAAGAATGACAATATTGGCTTCATCAGTCACCAATTTAATATAATCGCCAAGGGCTTCTATCCACTTAATGTCATTTAAGATGACCTTGCGTTTTTTGAGATTACTTTTTACAAAAATATGCTCCTCATCTTCCAGAACCTGGTTCATTTGCTCGTATTTGGCTACTGCTCTTTTTACAGAGGCGTCAAAACGGGCCATTGTAATAGGTTTGTGTAGATAATCCGTTACATCATAATCAAATGCTTTAAGGGCATAATCCGGTTTTCCGGTGATTAAGATGACTTGAGGACTGTTTTCTAACGACTCCAACAGATCAAAACCACTAATAATTGGCATCTCAACGTCTAGAAAGATTAGGTCAATCTCGTTGTTCTTGATGCCGTTCTTGGCTTCAATTGCGTTGCTGTACTCCGCAACCAGGGCTAAATTCGGATGATTATTCACCAGTTTTGCAACTGCCATGCGCTGCATAGATGAATCGTCAACAACAATACTTCTTAATTTCATAAAGGGTTGATTTGTGGGGTTAAATCATCTACAAAGTACTTAAAAAATCGGTTGATCTGCAACATTATTCAGTTTATCTGCAACTAAAGTTGTGAACATTTCAAGTTAATAGTACAATGCGTGATGAGCATAATTTAGGTTTATAGGTTAAGTTCAATTTGAAACATTATAGTACCAATAACGAAGAAATATAGAATTTCTTGTAAATAGACAGAAGAATTATTACTTTTGCGCTCCTAAAAATAGTATAATCATATGAATAATTACGAAACTGTTTTCATTTTAAATCCCGTTCTATCAGATGTTCAGATAGAGGAAACAGTTAAGAAATTCGAGGATTTCTTAATTAAGAATGACGCCAAAATGGTGGCAAAAGAAAATTGGGGCCTGAAAAAATTGGCATATCCCATACAACACAAAAAGAGTGGCTTTTATCATTTGTTCGAATTTACGGCTCCTGGTGAAGTGATTGCTCCTTATGAGCAGGAATTTCGAAGGGATGAACGCATTATGCGTTTCTTAACCGTAAAATTGGATAAGCACGCTATTGAGTGGGCAGAGAAAAGAAGAACAAGACAAAAAGCTAAAGCGTAAGGAATATGGCAACATTACAACAACAGGCAAAAGGAAAGAAAGACGGAGAGATTCGTTATCTAACCCCATTGAACATTGAGACCAATAAACAAAAGAAATACTGTCGTTTTAAAAAGTCGGGTATTAAGTACATCGATTACAAAGACCCGGATTTCTTAATGAGATTGGTAAACGAACAAGGTAAGTTACTTCCCAGAAGGCTTACAGGAACTTCTTTGAAGTATCAGAGAAAAGTAGCTCAGGCGGTCAAAAGAGCAAGGCATATTGCCTTAATGCCGTACGTTGGAGATTTATTAAAATAAAAAGAAACAGATCATGGAACTTATTTTAAAAGAAGACGTACAAAACCTGGGTTTTAAGGACGACGTAGTTTCGGTAAAGAATGGCTTCGGCAGAAATTACCTGATCCCGCAAGGACTTGCCACTATGGCAACTCCTTCTGCGAAGAAAGTACTTGCTGAGAACTTAAGACAAAAGGCACATAAGGAGAAAAAAGTTGTTGACGCAGCTAATAAAACTGCAGAAGCTTTAAGACAGCTAGAGGTTAAAATCACAGCTAAAGTTGGAGCCGGTGATAAACTTTTTGGTTCAGTAACTAATGGAGATCTGTCCGATGCACTTGCAAAAGAAGGTCATGAGATTGATAAGAAATACATTATTATCAAAGGAGGCGCTATTAAAAGAGCCGGGCCATACGATGCTGATATACGCCTTCACAGAGATGTGATGGTTGAATTTAACTTTGAAGTAGTAGCCGAGCAGAAGTAAGGATATTTTAACTTATAAATTATAAAGAGCTATGTTTTGCATAGCTCTTTTTTTGTTTATCTTGTATTTCCTTATAAACTAACTACTATTATGAAAAAACAACTCATTTTCGCTATCCTAATGTTGGTTGGCGTAGGCTCATTATGGTCGCAGGTTACAACCTCTACAATCAGAGGAACAGTTTATGAAGGCGATTCTGAACCCTTGTTCGGCGCCAATATTGTGGCCATCCATACACCTACGGGAACAAAATACGGATCTACCAGTAATGAAGACGGTCGCTATACCTTGGCCAACCTTAGAGTGGGAGGACCCTATGAGATTACAGTTTCTTATGTAGGATTTAAATCACAATCACAAGGTGATGTATTCCTTAGTTTAGGTAAAACTACCAACTTAGATTTTAGTCTGATATCTGAAAGTCAGGCGCTAGATGAAGTTGTAGTAACCTATGATCAGACCGGAACATTTGGTAGTGATCGTACGGGTGCTGAAACCAGTGTAGGCAGAAGAGATCTATTAAGGTTGCCTACCATTTCGAGGTCGGCAAGTGATTTTATCAGGTTAGATCCTCAGGCATCATCGGGGGCTTCCGGACTTTCTTTTGGAGGCCGTAATGATCAATACAACAATTTTTCGCTCGATGGAGCTATTTTTAATAACCCTTTTGGTCTAGATGCCGCTACACCTGGTGGACAGACCAATGCGCAACCTATTTCTCTGGATGCGATAGAACAGATCCAAGTCACTACAGCTCCCTATGATGTAACCATGTCAGGATTTACAGGAGCTTCTGTAAATGCGGTAACTAAAAGTGGGACCAACGAATTTTATGGAACTGCGTATGGTTTTTTCAGAAATGATGATCTAACAGGAGGTAAGATCAATGGGGATGACGTTTTTAAAACAGGGCTGGAACAATATCAGTATGGAATAAGTGTAGGAGGACCTATAGTTAAAAACAAACTTTTCTTTTTTGTCAATTTTGAAAAGGATGAACTTACCGAATTAGGTACGGATGGGTTTGTTCCAAATACAGGTACAGGAGATATCAATGAGAGTAGAGTAGCTCTTTCAGATTTTCAATTGGTTGATAACTTGCTTCGCCAGGTTGTTATTGGTCAGGATGGGCAAGGCAATGATTTATTTTATGACCCAGGACGTATTCAGGGCTTTAATTTTGATCAGCAGTCAACCAAAGGGATCATTAAACTAGATTGGAACATTAATGATAATAATCGATTAGCCATTATATATAACTTTTTAGACGCCTCTAAAGGAAAACCGGCAAACCGAGATGCTATTACCTTCCGTGGCCCTAACACACAAACGCTACAATTTGAGAATGCGGGCTATGAGATCAATAATAAGATCAAATCCCTTCAGATAGAATTAAATTCAAAAATTTCTGAAGAAGCTACTAACAAGCTTCAGGTAGGATACACCCATTTTGACGACTTTAGAAATCCCTTTTCAACTCCGGCACCCAGTATTGTGATCCTGGATGATTCGGGTAGCTCTAACTATATAATAGGAGGACATGAACCATTTTCTATAAATAATAGGTTAGATCAGAAAGTACTTCAGATCACCAATAACCTGAATATTTTCAAAGGGGACCACACGTATACCGTTGGTTTCTCCTTTGAAAAATTTCAATTCGACAACTCCTTTAACTTAGGATCATATGGGGCACAAGGAGTATTCTTTCCTACCACTACCATAACCGACTTTCCCAATTTTGCCAGTTCCGGAGCATTGCAAGCCGCGTTCGATGATGCCATAGCGGCAGACAGGGCATTTAATGCAAATGGTACCGGGAATCCGGGTGGATGGTCCTTGGCTGAGACAAATGTTGGGCAATTGTCTTTTTACGTACAGGATGAATGGGATGCTACGGAAAACTTTAAACTTACCTATGGAGTTCGTTTCGATAAGCCACTATACTTTGATACAGCTGAAAAGGTTGCAGAGAATATTGCACGAAAAGGAGGGGCCTCCGGAACATATATTCCGTCTATCCAATATTTCGATCCGGAAACAGGAGAACCTATATTCCTTGATTCTGAAACCTTACCCAATAATAACTTCCTGGTGTCGCCAAGAGTTGGTTTTAACTGGGATGTCAAAAATGACAATTCTCTTCAAGTTCGAGGAGGCTCTGGTTTATTTACCGGGAGATTCCCATTTGTTTGGTTAGGTAACCAGGTTCAGGGGGTCGACTTTTTCTTTTACCAGGTCATAGATCCGGATTTTCAATGGCCACAGGTATGGAGAACCAATATAGGAGTAGATAAGAAATTTGATAACGGACTTATTGTTACTGCAGATGTTTCGTATACCAAAGATGTAAATGCAGCGCATGTTCAGAATTGGGGATTAGATACACCTTCAGGTACCCTGAATGGGCCAGATGGCAGAGCTGTTTATTCTAACGATGATAAATCGCAGATCTTTGGGGGACCTACCAATGCCTATGTATTTACCAATTCTGACAAAGGACGTATTTGGAATGCCTCCATTAAAGGACAGAAGAACTGGAATAATGGCTTGTATACAATGCTTGCCTATAGTTTTTTAAATGCCAAGGAAGTGAACTCTATAGATGCTGAGATAACTGGCGATGCTTTTGCAGGAAATGCAATCGTTGGAAATGCAAACAGCGATATGCTGTCTTTTTCCAGATATGGTGACAATCACAGAATTATAGGAGTTTTATCCAAGGCATTCAAAACCGGGACTACCATTTCCACATTCTTTGAATACGCCAAAAGTGGACGTTATAACTATATCTATGGAGGCGATATCAATAATGATGGCTCCAGTATCAATGACCTCTTATATATACCAACCAGTTCTGAAATTGGTTCTATGACTTTTAGTGGTGCCGGTCAGGCAGCGGCCTTTGAAGCGTTTATTCAGCAAGATGATTATTTAAGTGGTCGCAGGGGGCAGTATGCAGAAAGATATGGTGCTCTTGCACCTTGGAGAAGTACCTGGGATGTGAAGATCTTGCAAGACATTACTGTAAGTGATAAAAATAAGTTTCAGTTAAGTATTGATATTCTAAATTTTGGCAATCTGTTGAATTCTAATTGGGGCGTTGTAGAAGGCCCAAGCTTTGACCAGGTTCTAGGGGTTAGTGTAGACGCCGGGAATAACCCAACCTATACTTTTGATACAAACAGGAATGAGACCTTTGCTGCCATAACCAGTCAGATTTCCAGATGGAGAGCACAATTGGGAGTGCGCTATATTTTTAACTAAGGAATAAAATCTTATTTTTGAGCCGCCCTAAAAAGGCGGCTTTTTTATGAAATATACACGCTTAACAAAACAACAACTCGAGGAGCTTCACCAGGAGTTTATCAATTTTTTGGCAACCCAAAGTATTACAGCGACTGAATGGGAGATGATAAAACTAAACAGGCCACATGTAGCAGAAGAAGAACTAGATGTCTTTAGTGACCTTGTTTGGGAAGGAGTGCTGCAAAAAGTTCAATACCTCGAAAATATTTCGGAGCAGCAAATGCACCTGTTCTTTCTTCCTGAAAAAGAAATGAAACTGATCTCTGTAAAGGTCATGAATCCCAAGATAGATCTCAGAACCTCCGTGGGTTTTAGCTGGTTTAAAAAGAACTGGCAATCAGATTTTGTTGAGTACCTGATAGCTTCCAAAGCTTATACAGACGATAAGAATCTGGATAAATTTAAACTCATTCAGCAGGGTGCGGTGATCACCAAAGGAGAACTCTATCAATGGTTTGATAAAATCATAGAATAAGTCGATATTTGCCCAACTACACTAGATCATGGCTCAAAAACCTTCTATTCCAAAAGGTACCCGCGATTTTTCGCCCCTTGAAGTTGCAAAACGCAACTATATCTTTGACATTATTAAAAGACAGTTTCAACTCTTCGGCTTTCAGCCAATTGAAACCCCCTCTTTTGAGAATTCAGATACCTTATTGGGGAAGTATGGGGATGAGGGTGACCGCTTGATCTTTAAGATCCTTAATTCTGGTGATTACCTGAATAAAGTGGATGCTGCTGCATACAAGGCTAAAGATCTTGCAAAATTAACACCTCAGATCACAGAAAAAGCACTTAGGTACGATCTTACCGTGCCTTTTGCAAGATATGTGGTAATGCATCAGAATGAGATCGACTTCCCATTTAAACGGTATCAGATACAGCCGGTATGGAGGGCAGACAGGCCTCAAAAAGGCAGGTTTCGTGAATTCTATCAGTGCGATGCAGATGTAGTAGGTGCCAATTCTCCCTTGCAGGAAATAGAATTGATCCAATTATACGATGCGGTCTTTAATGACCTGGGACTTAAAAAGGTGGTCATCAAATTAAACCACCGAAAGATCCTCTCAGGTATTGCCGAGGTCATTGGGGCTCAGGATAAATTGATTCCATTCACTGTGGCTTTGGATAAGCTGGATAAGATTGGGAAAGAGGGAGTGATCAAGGAATTATTGGCCAATGGAATCAGCAAAGAGGCTGTAGATATGGCCATGCCGTTGTTTGGCATTTCTAATCAAAAGTTGAACCCATTTGAAGTTATATCAAATTTTCTGAAAAACTCTGCAAAAGGACAAGAAGGGATTAAAGAACTTCATTTTATCATAGATACCATTAACAAGCTGGGCTTAACTAGCACAGAAGTAATGATAGATATTTCTCTGGCAAGAGGACTTAATTACTACACCGGGGCCATCATGGAAGTGGCAGCACCTGCGGAAGTCTCTATGGGCTCTATAGGTGGCGGAGGCCGCTATGATGATCTTACTGGGATTTTTGGCATGAAGGATCTGAGTGGGGTAGGGATCTCTTTTGGTTTGGACCGTATTTACCTGGTGCTCGAAGAATTGGGGCTTTTCCCGGAGACCATTGACCAATCTGTGCAGCTACTCTTTGTAAATTTCGGTCAAAATGAGGCAATGGCGGCCCTGCCATTGATCAGAACTCTTAGGAAACAGGGGATAAAAACGGATCTATATCCTGCGGAAGCTAAACTGCAGAAACAATTTAAATATGCCAACAACCGGAATATCCCATATGTTGTGCTTCTAGGGAAGGATGAACTTGAGCAGCAGACGGTGGTAGTGAAAAACATGACCGAAGGTTCACAAAAGGCATACTCCTGGAAAGAATTGGAACAATTTGGTGAACTGCTATAATTGTTTCTTCAGCGCCAAAATTACTTCTTCATAATACGTCTTATTATGCGGTACATATTCCATGGAAGGCGTTTTGCTAAACAGATCTTTTTCCCAACTAGTTATTGATTTTAATTGAAGTGCCTCCACTTCTTCTTCCTGTTTTTTAAGGGCCGTAAAAGGCACTTTTAGTTCACATAAAAAGGTATGATGGAACTCACAGTCTAGCAGTCCGTTATGATGTTGTTGAATCGACTTAAAAACCCCGATGGGTTTAAGGTCCTGCTCTTTAACTACAAGGCCAATTTCTTCCTGTATTTCTCTGATGGCTCCGGATACAATGCTTTCCCCGGCCCCCACATGGCCGGCAACAGACACATCCCAGTAAAGGGGAAAGGTCTTTTTTGTCTGAGCACGTTGTTGCAACAAGACCTCGCCCTTGCTTGTATAAAACCATATGTGAACAGTGGGGTGAAATAATCCTTTTAGGTGAGCTTCAGACTTTAATATCTTTTGCCCGGTATAATTCCCCTCAGTATCCAGAAGATCAATCCACTCTTCCATTAGATGTATTCTTGAGTTTTACGATATATTAAATTTTATAGAAAGACCCTGTATAAAATGCCTCGCTTTCTACTCGAAGTAGCTAAAGGTTTCACCGGCTTTAATGGTCAGTAGTGTTTCATAGATAAGCCTGATCACATTTTCCACATCATTTTTATGTACTGTTTCCACGGTGGTATGCATATATCTCAATGGCAATGAAATAAGAGCCGAAGCAACCCCACCATTACTATAGGCAAATGCGTCGG
>CBDUON010000092.1:0-8653 GCA_965368835.1 uncultured Eudoraea sp.
GTTTTACAACCATAACAACAAAATGACTTGTCCTTGTGGTAAATGATTTGATCATCACAAGGATCACCGCAATGATAGCAGTTTGTGTTATCCATACATTTGCATTATACCCGGCCACAAAGATGCCGATAACTCCTTTTCAAATATATGATTTTAGTCAGCTTTCCGGAACCTTTCCTAAATACTGCTGTAAAAGTCATATTATGCTTGTAAAATCAGTTAAAATTTATGGACAGGTCTTTAAATTATAGTACTTTAGATGTCGTAAATTTAGCTGAATGAAAGATCGATGTGAGAATTGTATTGTAAGACAATTTAATGCCTTGCGCGCCATGAGCAAAGAAGAATTAAAGCGCGTTTCTGATTCTAAGATCACCAAGACTTTTAAGAAAGGACAATCTATTTTTGAGGAAGGTGAAAAGCTAAATGGAGTTTTCTGTGTGCGTGAAGGAGTATCTAAACTATCCAAATTAAGTGCTAACGGGAAAGATCAAATTGTAAAATTGGCCAGTAAAGGTGAGGTCATGGGGCAACGATCTGTTATTGCCGAAGAATCTGCTAATTTAAGTGCTGTAGCGGTAAGTGATATGGAAGTATGTTTTATTCCCAAGGAAGGTATTGTGGAATCGCTGCATAAGAATCCCGACTTTACAGTGGAAGTGTTGCGACATATGGCCCATGATCTGCGAGAGGCAGATGATGTGATCGTAAATATGTCACAAAAATCAGTAAAACAACGTGTTGCAGAGGCTTTCCTGTATCTTGGTGAGAATTTTGGAGAGGATTCTGAAGGTTTCCTGACCGTAACCCTATCCAGAGAAGACATTGCTAATGTGGTAGGCACCGCTACTGAGTCTTGTATTAGGATCATTTCAGAATTTAAAAAGAAGGGCTACATCAAAACTTCAGGAAAAAAAATTGGTGTTGCAAACGAGAAAAAACTCCGCGACCTGGTAGAAGGTTTTTAAAAGAACATGGCAGTAATCCCTGCCAGATGCACTACTTCTTCTTTATAAGTTGGTCTTTGACAAACCGCAAGGCCTGATAAAACCTGACAAAAGTCATTGTTTGAAGCTCCTATCGGGCATACTTTTACCCTTGTTGAAGTAGAAAAGCCCATGAAGAATATCCTATTACCTACAGACTTTTCTGAAAATTCCTGGAATGCTATCAGGTATATTTTGGAATTGTACCAAGCAGAAATCTGCACTTTTTATTTATTGAATACCTATACACCGGCAATATCCAACAGCAGATTTATGGCCTCCAATTTACAGCCAAGTATCATTGATGCCGGGAGTAAAGAAACTTCCATCAGAGAACTGGGCAATTTCTTAAAACGTATCCAGAAAACCTTTAAGAATAAGAATCATAGTTTTAAAACTATCTCATCTTTTAGCCTCCTAATAGATGAGATCAAGAATATCATTGAAACAGAATCTATTGACCTGATTGTTACGGGTACAAAAGGTGCCTCGGGAATTGAAGAAGTGTTTTTAGGAAGTAATACTGTACGCATTATAAAGGCCATCCGAAATTGTCCGGTTCTTGCTATCCCACAAGATTTTAGCTATAAGGAACCTCAGGAGGTTGTTTTTGCAACAGATTTTAAAAGGTATTACAGCACTTCAGAATTACAACCATTGATAGACCTGGCAAAAAGTTTTAAGGCTACCATCAGGGTGGTGTATGTACAAAATAAGATCAAGGCACTTTCTGAGATACAGCAATTCAATCTGAATATGCTCAGAAAGTATTTTGGTAAGATAGATCATTATGTGCATACTGTATCGGAACTTAATTCCGTTTCCAAGACCCTTGAGGTCTTTGCAGATGAGTTGGACATTCACTTACTCGCAATGCTCAATTATCAGCACAGTTATATGGAAAGGATTACCAGAGAACCTGTGGTAAAACAAGTTGCGTTCCATACTCAGGTGCCTTTACTGGTTATCCCGGAACTGGGAATGAACGCTCCGGCCCACACTGCAAAAGAAAAGGTATTTCAAGTAGCGAAATAAGCTATTCCTTAATCGGAAAATCTTCGTAGAAATCTTTAAAGGTCTTGTTAGTGGTATACGTATCTGTCAAAACCCTGTAGACCATGTAAACGATCATCACCTGGCCTAAGACCGTTATATAAAACACCCAGTTAAAAGGAAAGTTCATAGCTGCCATTATAGTTGCAGTTATTAAAACAATGGTGGTAGTGCCTACCCAGAACATAGCCGAAGTCTTCATATCTTTTTTATTTAAAATTAAGACTTGTGAAGTGAAAGCTGTGTTAAGAAAGTTGCAAAATTTAGGTTGAGTTCTTTAATTAGTTAACACCAGAATTCGTCCAGAATTTGTCCTCTGCAGGGATGCCTTTATTTTTTTCCAATTGAAATGGATTAAAGGATTTCTTTACAAATAGATACCAGGCACTAGATGAGATGGTAGGGGTAATATCCGTATGATCCCATAAGTTAGTAGCTCCAAAGTTGGTTCCGTGATTAGTGGTATATGGAATTCCAATTGAACCTTCATTGGTGGCGCTATTGATAAAGGTCTCTTCTATGTTTAGAATGATATCCTGGGAATTACCAGCTTGTGCCGCAGCATTGAAAGCCATAGCCATTTGAGCAGTACCTTCTAACCAAACCACATCTTTATCATCATCAAAACAATACCCGCTTATTTCTTCACCGTGAATAGTAGACGTTTGAGAATTTAAAAAACGATTTGCCTTTGTTAAAACCTCCACCGGAAAGTCTTCCAGGATCATATACCCAAGAGAATACAGATCTAATGCATGGTTGTATGCAGGATTTTGAGTTTGAGTAATAAGCACCTCTTCATTAACATCCCAGCGTTGTTCTTCTAAGAACCTTAGAATACCCTTGTGAAAATCATCGAAACCGGGAACTGCATTATAAGCAGTAATTATTCCTTCTGTTACTCTGGGAATAAGAGTGCCATCTTCATTGACCCCGCCTTTTAATCCACCGTCTTCCTCTTGTAAAGAACGCAACCAGTTCTCCAATTCAAATGCTAATTCCTCATATTTATCAGAGTTGGTTGTCTTATGGTAGTTATTAACGGCTAACAATAACCAGGCATTATCACCCATCCAGATCCGTGATCCGTTTTCACCAGATAACTCACGGTATTGAAAGAATCCACCATTGTTCCCATAAAATTCTGTTTCCAATTGCTGATCAAAATAATCTAAGATCATTTCTGCACGGGCCATATCGCCATCGGCAAGAAATGCCAGAGCAGCTAATGCATTATCATATAAGGAAACAAAATTGGTATCTTCTGCGCTTTCAACTAACCCATTATCCGCTTGCATATGTGCCATCCATTCATACACCTGTTCGGGAGATGATGTCTGCGCCGCAGTATTTGTAGTTTCAGTAGGGATATCCACAACCTCAACTAAAGGAATAGGCTGATCATAGATAGTAGTGACGTCCTCCATACAGGAAACAAGGGAGAAGACTGAGACCAATAGCATTAGAAATTTAGCTTTCATAGTAGGTTGATTTTCGATCTAATCTGGGAACTAGATCTTTCCTAAAATAACAGGGGAATGAGAAGAAAACTATGCGTTCCCGTCTAACAGCACTGGATAATCGTTCAATTTTTGTCCATAGTGTAGCACATCCGACTTTTGGGTTTGTCATCTGTTTCTTACAAAATAGCCTAATCGGGCAACTGTGCAGTTTATCGATGTTTTTTAAGGAGATTTCACTTCAAAATCATGATATTTAGACAGTTATTGCCTGATTCCTGGTTATATTATTTTGAAAAATGAAGAAATATGCGCCACATTCAACAACAAATCAAAAAGCTTTGTTATCTTTACCCTGTTGTGTTGAGCTTCATTTATTTGAAGCCAGGTGTTGAAAACTAAGAGATTAGTTTCAGCCAATGAAAGGCTTTCCAAATTGGGAGGCTTTTTTCTTTTTATACCTTTTTTACTCTTTTCTTTCCCATTGTAAAAAGCCTTTTTAGCACCTGATATCTTTCAGGTAGAAATTTTAAAGAACCTTCAAATTGTCGTAATTTTAGGCTAGAAATCTAATTCAGTTTTTCATGCCACGATATCACACTTTAGGGTCCATTCCACACAAAAGACATACAACTTTTAAAAAGCCCGATGGTAGTTTGTACTATGAACAATTATTCGGGACCATTGGTTTCGATGGGATGTCTTCTTTAATGTATCACGTGCATAGGCCCACCCAGGTTAAAGATATTATCAAAACTCAGGATATAAGTCCAAAAGCTGCAGTAGAGTATCATGTAAAGTCGCGTTTACTAAAAGGCTTAGAACTTCCATCTGAAGACGATTTTTTGATCAGCAGAAAGGTGATCCTTTTTAATTCGGACGTTCATGTGGCCCTGGCAGCACCAAGGAAGTCAATGACGGATTACTTTTACAAAAATGCAGATGCAGATGAATTATTGTTTATTCATAAAGGCTCCGGAACTTTAAAAACATTTTTGGGAGAAATAACATTCGGATATGGAGATTACATCCTGATACCACGTGGAATTATCTACCAGATCCATTTTGATACAGAGGATAACCGAATTCTTATCACTGAATCATATCACCCAATTTACACACCAAAACGTTACAGAAACTGGTTTGGACAACATTTGGAGCATTCTCCTTATTGTGAACGCGATTTCAGGTTGCCAACTAATCTGCAAACTCACGATGAAAAAGGAGAGTTTTTAATGAAGGTAAAAAAACAAGGCCATTTACACCACCTGGTATACGCCACACATCCATTTGATGTAGTTGGATGGGACGGATATAATTATCCGTATGCCTTTTCAATACACGATTTTGAGCCTATTACCGGAAGGGTGCACCAGCCACCACCAGTGCACCAGACATTTGAAACAAGTGCCTTTGTGGTTTGTTCTTTCTGTCCAAGGTTATATGATTATCATCCACAGGCAATTCCAGCCCCGTACAATCATTCCAATATAGATTCGGATGAGGTACTGTATTATGTTGATGGCGATTTTATGAGCCGTAAGAATATAGAACAGGGCTATATTTCCCTGCATCCTGCAGGTATTCCGCATGGGCCGCACCCGGGAACCTATGAGGCAAGTATCGGGAAGGAGAAAACGGAAGAACTGGCCGTAATGATAGACACCTTTAAGCCGTTACAACTTACACAAACTGCACTTAATTTAGACGATGGGAAGTATTTTAAATCCTGGTTAGAGTAGGGCTACTTCATGTATGATATAGTGTAGTAAAGAGGCAGCTAATTTTGCTGTTTGATCATCCCTGTCGTAGGCAGGATTCATTTCCGCTATGTCTGCACTTATCAACTTTTTGGATTGAATAATTAAGCCTAAACTGGCCAGCACTATATCTGGTGAAAACCCCACCGGGGAGGCAGCACTTACGCCAGGGGCATAGGCCGAGGAAAACCCGTCCAGATCTATACTGACATATACGGCATCTACTTTGGAGAGAAAGGTTTTGATGGCTCGCTTAACTTGCTCAATATGTTGCATGGAAAACTCAGCCTGGGACAAATACGTAACCTCTAGCTCATCCGCGGTTCTGTATAATTCTTTGGAATTAGCCTCCTTTCTGATCCCGAGACAGAGATACTGAAACGGGAAACCTTGTTTAGCACAGTCTTCTGCTATTTGATAAAAAGGAGTACCGGAATTAGTAGCCTTCTCATATTTTCTAAGATCAAAATGTGCATCAAAGTTTATGATCCCTAAGCTTTGTTTTTCGCCTAAATAGTTTCTTAATCCGCAATAATGCCCATATGCAATATCATGACCTCCACCGAGTAGCAGTGGAAAAGTGTTGTTCTTTAAAATAGCTTGAAGCTGTTTCTGCAGGGCTTGCTGGGTAGCTTCCATATTTCCATCCAAACATTCAACATTGCCCATATCTAAAATTGAAACTTTATCAGACAAATGATTGGTCATTTTTCCCAGTTGGGCGCGGATAGCATCCGGACCTTTAACTGCTCCTGGTCTGCCCAAGTTTCTTCGCACCCCTTCATCGCAAGCATATCCCAGCAGGGCAATTGCCTTTACTGTTGCTATAGGAGATGATGCGTCCGTGGCATTTTGTAGTACCACCTTTTCATGAAGATACGCCATGGACCCAGATGCTCTGCCTGTCCAATTCGTGGTTTTTGGGATGGAATATCGATCCTTCATGAGTTATATGCTACTTATTCTTATTCAAAAAGTCCATTTAAGATACTTTTCTCCACATTATTTGGCAAGGTTACTTTCAAAGTATCAGTGCGGTCCATTTCTCTTTTGATGGCAAAAATAGCTTCCTTATTTCTGGCCCAGCTTCGGCGGGCAATACCGTTGTTCACATCGTAGAACAGCATGCTTTGGATCCTTTCCGAAGCTTCCTTTGACCCATCGAGCACCATCCCAAATCCGCCATTGATCACTTCACCCCAGCCAACACCTCCTCCGTTATGGATAGACACCCAGGAGGCACCCCTAAAGCTATCCCCTATGACATTGTGAATGGCCATATCGGCGGTAAACTTACTGCCGTCATAAATATTACTGGTCTCCCGGAAAGGAGAATCCGTTCCACTTACATCGTGATGGTCCCTCCCTAATACAACCGGCGCTTTAAGTTCGCCTTTTTTTATGGCTTCATTAAAAGCCAGTGCAATTGCTGTTCTTCCTTCCGCATCGGCATATAAAATACGCGCCTGTGAACCTACCACAAGTTGGTTCTTTTCGGCTTCCTCTATCCAGCGTATATTATCCTGCATTTGCTGCTGAATTTCTTGTGGTGCCTTTACTTTGAGCTTTTGTAGAACGCTTAACGCGATGGCATCGGTCTTGCTAAGATCTTTAGGGTCGCAGGAAGTACATACCCATCTAAAGGGCCCAAAACCATAGTCGAAACACAGGGGACCTAAAATATCCTGTACATAGGAGGGGTATCTAAAATCTATCTGATTTTTTGCCATAACCTCAGCTCCCGCCTTGGATGCTTCCAGGAGAAAGGCATTGCCATAATCAAAAAAGTAGGTACCTCTTTCTGAATGTTTGTTGATCAGATCTATTTGTTTGCGCAGCGATTCCTGTACTTTTTCTTTAAACTGTTCGGGATCGTCTACCATCATGGCATTCGATTCTTCAAAGGAAAGTGATGCCGGGTAATAGCCTCCTGCCCATGGATTGTGAAGAGAGGTCTGGTCAGATCCAAGGCTGATAAAAATATCTGCCTTATAAAATTGTTCCCAAACATCAACCACATTCCCCACATAGGCGAGCGATACTGTCTCACTTCCTTCCATGGCTTCCCGGGTTCTTTTAACCAGGGAGCCAATTGAATAGTGTAGCTCATCTACCCAGCCTTGTTCATGTCTTTTTTGGGCAGCAGCAGGATTTACCTCAGCACAAACGGTAACGCAGTGTGCAATGTTACCGGCTTTTGGTTGTGCGCCACTCATGCCACCTAATCCTGAGGTCAGGAATAATTTGCCTTCAGAAGATTCCCCTTTTTTCAGGACCTTTCTAAAAGCATTCATAACCGTAATGGTGGTGCCATGTACTATCCCTTGTGGCCCAATGTACATATAGGAGCCTGCGGTCATTTGCCCGTATTGGGTAACACCAAGGGCATTGTACCGCTCCCAGTCGTCTGGTTTTGAGTAATTGGGGATCATCATTCCATTGGTGATCACTACTCTGGGAGCTAATTTAGATGAAGGGAAGAGACCCATAGGATGGCCAGAATACATATGGAGGGTTTGTTCCTCGGTCATGGTGGCCAGGTATTGCATGGTGAGCAAATACTGAGCCCAATTCTGAAATACGGCACCATTGCCTCCATAAGTAATTAACTCATCAGGGTGCTGGGCTACAGCCGGATCCAGGTTATTTTGTATCATCAGCATTATGGCTGCAGCTTCCCTGGAATTTGCAGGGTATTCGGAGATAGGCCTGGCATAAATAGGGTAAACAGGTTTAAACCTGTACATATATATTCGGCCATACGTTTCCAATTCCTGCGCAAACTCTGAAGCCAGTTCCTGATGCCATTTTGGAGGGAAATACCGCAAGGCATTTTCAATGGCCAGCAGTTTCTCTTCTCTGCTAAGGATCTGTTTTCTGTTTGGGGCATGACTATATTTACTTCGCACGGATGGTTTTGGAGGTAATTCCGTGGGAATGCCCTGTAGGATCTGAGTACTAAAGTCGGTAGTCGTTGAAATTTTCATTCGGTAAAATTCTACTAATTTGAATAAACAAGTGCTCCCTTTTTAATGACAAAAGAAGGCTGTAAACTCCCTTGATGATATAAGATCTCCCGGTGATCGGGTGTTTTAAATAATGCAAAATCTGCCATCATTCCTTTGGCTAGTATCCCCCTGTCATTTAATCCCAAAGCTGCGGCTGCTCTAAAGGTAATTCCCGCAAGTACCTCAGAAGTGGTTAACTTCTCAAATGCCCCAAGGATGGCAGCTTGTGTTAACAACTGTCCCATGGGTGCTGAACCAGGATTATGGTCGCTGGCAATGGCTACCGATGCACCTGCGTCTAGCAAGGCTCTTGCCGGGGTAAAATTACATCCCAGACCCAATGAGGCCCCGGGTAGGGCCACGGCGATCACATCACTTTTTGCCAG
>CBDUON010000093.1:0-8652 GCA_965368835.1 uncultured Eudoraea sp.
GTGTTATATTGTAAAGGTCCAGGCCGGCACTTTTTATACATCGGCCTATATTTTTGATGGAGGATACTTGTCCCACTACTACGTGAAAATTAGCTTCCAGTCTCCCGCCATACATCCCAATGGGTTGCTTTATTTCAGCCTGGCCATCTACCTTGTATTCCTGAGGTAGTACATGAATGATCTCTTCCCCCGGTAACATCACTAGCTTGTATACCTGATTACAAAGTTTTTCCAGATCGTCCTCATTGATCACTTCTTCAGAATTGGGCCTGGTGATATAATCACTATGCTGTAAACTGCGGATATGTTGCCCGGCTATGCCTACAACAACAGATCCTATTTTTAAGCCAGAATTGGCCTCTGCCTGTTCCACAGCCTGCTGAATGGATTTGATAGTTTGAGTGATATTATTAACAACACCTCTGTGTACCCCTAAACTTTTGGAACGACCTATACCAAGTACTTCTATCTTACCGTACTCGTTCTCCTTCCCAATAATGGCCACAATTTTGGTTGTTCCAATATCTAGGCCTACTGAATAATTATCTTGTTCCATAGTTATTATATTTTGGTGCACACTACCTGATTATCAAATTCTAAACTTACCACGGCATAATCCCGTAATGATTTATCTTTCATCGCTTTTGCATAAAATGCCTTGAAGTTCTTAAACTTGCCCTCCAGGTCTTTTACATTACCCAGATCAACAATAAAATCTTCCACGCGAAATTTTAACTGGTATCGTTCTTCCGCTTGAATATGTATACCAATTATATTCTTTCTTAAAAAGTCGTCCTGGTTTATATACTTCAATATTTCAAATACATCGTCCAGACTTTTACCCGTAATCTCTCCTGTGATGATTGGCACTCTGGCGGAGTGCATCTTGGATAATGGCATAGATTTACCATCCTCGTCCAGGTAAAATTTTGTACTTCCCTCTACACGTCCTATGGGCTGCCTTTGGAAAATCTTAGATGTAAGTCTACCATTAATAGTAAGATATACTTGGGCACTTTTTACCATTTCATTGGCCTCAATGACCTTTTCTATAGTATTCAAAACTAATTTTTCTTTCTCCACATTGAGGACACTTCCATAATTTTGTATTAACAATTTATTAACCATTTCCTGAGAGAGGTATAAATTGTTATTTCCTTCAAAAATGATCTCCATATTCTGTACAGGTTTATCAAGACTTCTTTTATTAGAAAAAGCATATAGTCCTGTTATACAGCATATTAGAGCAATTACCTTAAAATAATTCCAATTAATTTTCATATTGCAGTGCTTTTGTGAGTTTGTTTATCTCCAGGCCTATGTCCCCTGCTCCAAGGGTTACAAGTACCTGTGGGTTTTGTGCTTTGATCTCCTTTGCTAATTCTTTTTTGGAAATCAATTTTTTCTTTGGATTATTAATCATATCAAGTAACCATTGTGAGGTTACCCCGGGCAGGGGTTTTTCACGAGCGGGATATATGTCTAACAGTATGATACTGTCAAATCTTGACAGACTCCGTGCAAATTCCTCTACGAAGTCCCGGGTTCTCGAATACAAATGAGGTTGAAAAACGGTCAGTACTTTTTTATTGGGATGCATCTCCTGTACAGCTTCAAATATGGCGTCTATTTCTGCAGGATGGTGAGCGTAATCATCAATAAAAATTAAATGCTCCTCCTTGATCTTGTAAGAAAAACGTCTTTGTACTCCTTTAAAAGTTTCAAGGGCCTCCGCGAGGCGATCCAGCGGGGGTCCAGCTTGGATCGCCATCGCAAAAGCTACTAGCCCATTGAGCAAATTATGCCGGCCGGGTTTGTTGAATTTAACTCCTTTCAGAGTAGTTTCAGGAGTTCCCAAATCAAAAATGTAGGTGCCATGTTCAATTTTAATATTTCGTATACAATAATCGGAGTCGTCTTCTATTCCATAGGTAATTCCCTGCAAAGGCAAACCATTTCGTACAAACAACTTTCCATTTGGTTTAAGTTTGGATGCAAATTCCCTAAAGGATTGCTGCAGGCTTTCACTGTCTCCATAAATGTCTAAATGATCTGCATCCATGGAAGTTATGCAGGCAACATTTGGCGAAAGTTGTAGGAATGATCTATCGAACTCGTCTGCTTCTACCACTGAGAATTCATTTCCTTCCCATAAGAAGTTACTATTAAAATCTTCTGAAATACCTCCTAAAAAAGCTGTGACCGGTGTCCCGGTTTCTTTTAAAAGATGTGCCAATATACAAGAGGTAGTTGTCTTCCCATGGGTTCCCGCAATAGCAAAACAAAAAGTGTCTTTGGTTATCATCCCAAGTACTTCCGACCTTTTTTTGATAGTAAATCCGTTGGTGATAAAATAGTTCCACTCGGTATGATCTGCTGGTACTGCTGGTGTATAGACAACAAGTGTATCCTCTGGCGAAAGGAAAGATTTTGGAATTAGTGAGACCTTATCCTCGTAATGTATCTTCATTCCCAGCGCTTCCAGTTCAGAGGTTAAAGGAGTTTGGGTTTTGTCATACCCAGCCACTTCATTTCCAAGGAAGGTATAGTATCTGGCCAGAGCAGACATTCCTATGCCTCCTATGCCGATAAAATATACCTTATGGAATTGCGACCTATTCATCTGCCTCGGGTATTAGTTGTACGATCTCATCTACAATATGTTCAGTGGCTAGCGGTAAGGCCAATTCCTTTATATTTTTGCCTAGCTGGTCCATTTTTTCTTTGGAAGCCAGGAGTTCTTCAAAGCGTTGTTTAAATTCTGTTTCGAGATTCTTTTCCTGAATCATTAGTGCAGCATTAGCATGCACCAATGCCTGAGCATTTTTTGTCTGATGATCTTCTGCCACATTGGGTGATGGAATAAAAAGAACCGGCTTGCCAACCAAACAAAGTTCAGATACAGAGCCTGCCCCAGATCTTGAAATAATAATATCTGCAACTTTATATGCATGTTCCATTTGGTTCAGATAGCCTGTCACTTTAACAAATTCTGATCCATACTTCTTGTATTGTTCATAGTATAATGAGCCGCATTGCCAAATGAGTTGTAAACCCAATTTTTCGAAATTTGGTAATTGCTCTTCTATAAGTTCATTGATCCTTCTTGCCCCCAAACTGCCTCCTAGTACCAGAAGTGTCTTCTTATCCGGATCTAGATCGAAATAAGTCAGGGATGTAGTTTTTTGTTTGGGTAAATTAACTAAGGACGCTCGCACCGGATTTCCCGTTTTTACTGTCTTTTCTTTTGGAAAAAACGTATCCATTCCATCGTAGGCAACACAAATTTTGTTCACTTTTGAGGCCAGTATTTTGTTGGTCATCCCCGCATACGAATTCTGCTCCTGCAACAGACATGGAATTCCTTTTTGCGATGCAACTCGAAGTACTGGTCCACTGGCAAAGCCCCCTGTACCTATCGCTACATGCGGTTTAAAAGTGCTAACTATGTTTCGTGCTTTAATCAAACTACTAATCACTTTTATTGGAAACAGCAGATTCTTCCAGGTTAATCTTCGTTGTAATCCACTTATCCATAATCCTTTTATTTCATACCCTGCTTGCGGCACCTTTTCCATCTCCATCCGGTCTGATGCCCCCACAAACAATATTTCAGCATCCGGAAACCTTCGTTTCAATTCATTTGCAATGGCGATCGCCGGATAAATATGACCGCCTGTGCCTCCTCCCGAGAGTATAAACCTATAATTGCCCACTTAAGACTTCTAAAGGGTTATTCTTGTCTATATCCTGCTCTTCTATGCCGTCTTTTGATCTCTTTGTACTTGCACTTAATACTATTCCTATCGCCAAACATGTCATCCAAATAGAAGTACCTCCACTACTTATAAGAGGTAGGGTCTGTCCTGTTACGGGAAACAGTTCTACCGCCACGGCCATATTGATCAAGGCCTGAAAAACAATAGGTAATCCTACACCTACCACCAGTAATTTCCCAAAAACAGATTCACTGCCATTGGCCACCACTACTATTCTAAAGAGCAACAACAGATAAAAGAACATCAGCACAAATCCCCCAATTAATCCATATTCCTCAACAATGATGGCATAAATAAAATCCGAGGAGCTTTGTGGCAAAAAGTTCTTCATTACACTTTTTCCTGCTCCGTTGCCAACCAAACCACCACTGGCAATGGCTATTTTTGCTTTCTCAATTTGATAATCGGCTTCCGTATCTGCCGGATCCCAGAAACTTTCAATTCTGCTGAGCCAGGTGTCCACTCTGTTAGGGAAAAGGTCGGGTGCAGCTTTTGCAATCAACACAAAGAAGAGCAGGCCTAAAAGTCCAATTCCTACCATGGCCGATAAATATTTTAAGGGGTATCCGCCCAAAAAGCACAAGACCAGGACCATAAAAAACAGTATAGCCGCGGTAGAAAAGTTAGCAGGTAATATCAGCATGACAATTAAGAATACCGGCGCCCATAATGGCAGAACACTTTCCTTAAATGTGATAGACCTGTCCTTTATTTTTGAGAGGTAACGGGCAATGTAGATCATTAGGACAACAGCTGCCAGGGTAGACGTTTGAAAAGTGATCCCCACTAAAGGCAATCGTATCCACCTACTGGCGTTGGCACCTTCAATAGTAGTTCCCTGAGCCAGAGTATAGACCAAAAGTGCAATTACCACAGGCATGGCAATAATGGCCAGTCCTTTAAAATAATGAGCCGGAATCTTATGTATCCCGTAAATGATTCCAAAACCTAGGAACAGTAGCAGGCCATGTTTCATTAGGTGGCCCATAGTGGTACCATTACCTACCACATACACTAAATTACTGCTGGCACTGTAGACCGGCAGGAAAGAAAATAAGGCCAGCAGGGCCACTACCGCCCAAATAACCTTATCGCCTTGTATGTGTTGTAGGAATTTCAAAATCTATAAGTTTTTTATTGCTTCTTTAAATTGATTACCTCTATCCTCATAGTTCTTAAAAAGGTCGAAACTGGCACAGGCTGGTGAAAGCAAGACCGTATCACCGCGTTCTGCAATCTTGTAAGCAACTTTGATCGCCTCGCTCATCGCGTAGGTTTCAACAAAAATATCTACAGCATTCCCAAAGGCATGTCTTAGTTTTGTGTTGTCCATACCCAAACAAATGATTGCCTTAACCTTCTCTCGTACCAAAGGCATAAGCACCTTGTAATCATTCCCTTTGTCCTGGCCACCAACAATCCAAACCGTAGGCGTAGACATACTGTCTAGTGCATAATAGGTAGCATTGACATTCGTTGCCTTGGAATCGTTGATATACTGCACATGGTGTATCTTCAATACCTTTTCTAATCTGTGCGCTGCACCCTGAAAGTTCTGAATACTATCTCTTATCACTTCCTTGCGAATCCCTACCAGCTTTGCCGCTGTGATGGCCGCCATAGTGTTCTTCAGGTTGTGTTTTCCTTCTAATGCCAGTGAATCTGATCTCATTTCCATAGTTCCTTGTTCTGTCTTAATTACAAAGTGTTTGTCTTTTATATGTGTTCCTTGTACCCCTTCATTCTCTAGAGAAAAGGGGAATAATTTGGCTTGTATTGGGTGCTTCTTTAAATAGTGAACGATCACTTCATCGTCTGCGTCATAAATGAAATTATCTTCCTTTGTTTGGTTCATCGCTATCCTGAATTTGGAGGCTACGTACTTCTGAAAATCATGCTCATAACGATCCAAATGATCTGGTGTAATATTGGTTAGTATTCCAATATGTGGCCTGAATTTTATAATACCATCTAGCTGAAAACTGCTGATCTCTAATACGTAATACTCATAAGAGGATTCTGCCACCATCTTTGCAAAACTGTCTCCGATATTACCAGCCATACCTACTGCATATCCCGCTTGTTTCAGGATATGATGTATTAACATGGTGGTCGTGGTTTTCCCATTACTTCCTGTGATTCCTATAATGGTAGCATTTGTATAGTTGGCTGCAAATTCAATCTCCGATACTATCGGGATCTTATTGGCTAACAGTTCCTGTACCATAGGGACCTTATCAGGGATTCCCGGGCTTTTCATTACCAGATCGGCATTCAGGATCTTCTCCTCAGAATGACCTCCTTCTTCCCAATCAATTCCAAAATGTATAAGAACGTCTTTGTATTTATCTTTTATCTCGCCTTTGTCTGAGACAAAGACCTCAAAACCTTTTTGTTTCCCCAGGATGGCCGTACCTGTACCACTTTCTCCTCCTCCCAGGATAACTAACCGCTTCATTTACCTCACTTTTAAGGTTACTATAGTAACAATCGCCAGAAGGATCCCGATGATCCAAAACCTGGTAACGATCTTACTTTCGTGATACCCCTTCTTCTGATAATGGTGGTGAAGCGGCGACATTAAAAAAATGCGCCTTCCTTCCCCATATTTTCGTTTGGTGAATTTGAAATAGCTAACCTGGAGCATTACGGACAGTGATTCTGCAAAGAAGATTCCACACAATAGCGGAATAAGCAATTCCTTGCGAACAATGATTGCTATCACGGCTATGACACCTCCTATTGTTAAGCTGCCGGTATCCCCCATGAATACCTGTGCGGGATAGGCATTATACCAAAGGAATCCAACAAGAGCTCCTACAAATGCAGAAATAAAGACCACCAGTTCACCTGCTCTTGGGATATAAAAAATATCGAGGTAGTTAGAGAAAATAATATTACCAGACACCCATGCAAAAATGCCGAGGGTAAGGACTATAATAGCCGAGGTTCCCGCAGCAAGGCCATCAATACCATCTGTAAGATTAGCACCATTAGATACCGCTGTCACAATAAAAATAACGATGGGAATAAAGATCAACCAGGCATAAGATTGAGCTCCTTCCCCAATCCAGGAAATAAAATCTGCATAGTCTAACTCATTGTTTTTAAAAAAAGGAATGTTGGTTTTGGTGGATTTATGTTCTTTTCCTTCTACATCCCTTACCTCAAAATTCTCCGTAATTATAGACTTGTTCTTTTCCTTCATGGTAACCTCCGGATGAAAAAAGAGGGTAGCTCCAACCATAAGTCCAAGCACAACCTGTCCTAAGATTTTGAAACGTCCTTTTAGGCCTTTTTTGTTCTTTCTAAAGATCTTGATATAGTCATCTATAAATCCAATTATCCCCATCCAGATAGTGGTTAAGATCAGTAGGATTATATAAATATTGTCCAGGCGTGCAAACAGGAGTACCGGCACAAGGGTAGACATAATGATGATGAGTCCTCCCATAGTGGGGGTTCCCTGCTTTTGTTGTTGCCCATCCAGTCCAAGATCGCGTACGGTTTCGCCAATTTGTTTGTGACGAAGAAAAAGAATGATTCGCTTTCCAAGGGTAGTTGCCAGAATCAAAGAAAGTAGCACTGCCATTGCAGCCCGGAACGAAAGGAACTGAAACAGCGTGGCACCAGGGAACTGGTATTGCTTTTCTAAATATTCAAATAAGTAGTACAACATATTGTGTCTCTTGGTGCTCTTATTTATTTAAATCTTCTAAGACCTTTCTCACGATCTTAAAGTCATCGAACTCTATTCTTTTGCCATTGGTTTCCTGATAGGTCTCATGACCCTTTCCTGCCAACAGGATTATATCTTCAGCATCTGCTAACTGACAAGCCGTTTTAATGGCCTGCTCTCTGTTTTCAATAGCCAATACCTTTTTAACATTTTGTGGTTCCACTCCCGCTTCCATTTCCGAAATAATCGTATTGGGCGGTTCTGATCTGGGGTTATCTGATGTAAAAATGACCTTGTTACTCATGGATGAAGCGATATGCCCCATTACCGGACGCTTAGACTTGTCACGATCACCACCACACCCCACTACGGTGATGACGTTTTCATTTCCAGTCCTCAATGCACTGATTGTATCCAGCACATTTTTTAAAGCGTCCGGCGTATGGGCATAATCAACAATAGCCGTTATGCGTTGTTTTGATATAAAATATTGGAATCTGCCATCCACATTTTCCAATTCACTCAATAGTTTGAGAATTTCAAGTTTTTCTAAGCCCAACAGGTCTGCCGTTGCATATATGGCCAAGATGTTATAGGCATTGAAGTGACCAATAAGCTTGGTCCAGAGCTCATTATTATCAATTTTTAACAGCTGACCGCTGAAGAGATTCTCGAGAATCTGAGCCCTGTAATCTGCATATGTTTTTAAGGCATAAGTATATTTCTTTGCCTTTGTATTCTGTAACATCACCAGCCCATTCTTATCATCTAAATTAGAAAGTGCAAAGGCTGTTTTTGGTAAGTTATCGAACAGGCTTTTTTTGGTATCCCTGTATTCCGCAAAGGTGTTGTGATAGTCTAAATGATCATGGCTAAGATTCGTGAAAATAGCACCTGCAAAAAGAAGTCCATTGGTTCTTCTCTGATCAATACCATGCGAACTGGCCTCCATAAAACAAAACTCAACCCCTTCTTCACTCATCAAAGACAGGTACTTGTTTATGGTAAGCGCATCTGGTGTTGTGTGCATGGTAGCGTATTCCTTTTCATCTACCATGATCCTGATAGTTGAAAGCAATCCAACCTTATATCCCGCTTTTTTAAATAGTTGATAAAGCAGACTACTTACGGTGGTTTTCCCATTAGTGCCGGTAACACCTACTAATTTTAAGTTCCTGGATGGATTTCCATAAA
>CBDUON010000094.1:0-8550 GCA_965368835.1 uncultured Eudoraea sp.
TGTCTATGCCTTTGATCATAAGTGGAGCAATTAAGATCTTAAGTGAAGATAAGGAAGGTGATGAACTGCTCTTGTATTTTATAGAAAAAGGAGATACCTGTGCCATGACCTTATCCTGTTGTCTTAAAAAAGGGAAAAGTAAGATCAGGGCAGTGGCAGAATCGGATGCTGAACTATTAATGATCCCCATAGAGAAAATGGAGGAATGGATGGGACGCTACAGCAGTTGGCGTGAATTTATTCTGGACAGTTATCACGAAAGAATGCAGGAGCTTTTGGAAACAGTAGATACCCTGGCTTTTATGAATATGGATGAACGCCTTTTCAAATACTTAAAAGATAAGGCCATGGTGAATCAAAACGATATGATCCAAACAACCCATCAGGATATAGCAGCAGACCTTCATACTTCCAGAGTGGTAATTTCCAGATTACTCAAAAAGATGGAGCACGATGGAAAAATTAAGTTACATCGCAGCCAAATTCAGCTCATAGAATTATAATAAGTAAGATTTTGCGTGTATGCAAAATAACTTTATATGCAAAAAATATTTCCGTTTTTAAGCTGGATCAGGAGCTATAAGTGGCCTTATCTTCCGAGCGATCTGATGGCCGGGGTAACTGTTGCTATCGTATTAATTCCGCAGGGATTGGCATATGCTCTAATTGCCGGGCTGCCCGCCGTCTACGGTTTATATGCTTCGCTTGTACCCTTAATAGTATATTCCTTTATGGGAACGTCCCGCTCGCTTGGGGTAGGTCCGGTAGCTATGGATTCCCTATTGGTAGCTGCAGGTCTGGGAGCCATTGCTTCTATTGGTCCGGACAACTATATTGTTATGGCCATCTTGCTGGCCTTTCTGGTTGGCGGTATTCAGCTATTGCTTGGATTACTAAGAATGGGTTTTTTGGTGAATTTTTTATCAAAGCCGGTAATTAGTGGCTTTACATCTGGAGCTGCACTTATCATTATGTTTAGTCAGTTGAAATATCTCCTTGGTACCGATATTGAGAAGAGTAATCAGTTTCATTGGATGATCTGGAATTCCATACAAAAATTGGGGACCATAAATCCGTATGACCTGGGCATTGGGATATTAGGGATTTTGCTGATGATTCTTTTAAAAAAATGGAACAGGAAAATACCGTATATTTTATTGGTGGTGATTATTGGGATTGCGCTGGTCTTCTTTTTTAAATTGACTTCCAAAGGGGTCGACATTGTAGGAGAGATCCCAACAGGACTGCCACAGGTGGCCCTCCCTCAGCTCGAGTGGCAATATCTAATGGAATTATGGCCCATAGCCCTGACATTGGCCCTTGTTGGCTACATGGAAACCATCTCTATCGGAATGGGTATTGAGGATAAGATGAACCGGGATGAACTTAATCCCAATAAAGAATTAGTAGCCCTGGGTCTGTCTAACATGGTAGGATCTTTTTTTCAGTCCTATCCTATTACCGCTAGTTTTTCAAGATCGGCTATCTATATGGAAGCTCGTTCCAGGACAAATATGGCAACCTTGGTCACCGCTTTGATTGTGTTGTGTACCTTATTGTTTCTCACGCCATTGTTTTATTACCTTCCAAAGGCGGCCCTTGCAAGTATTATTATGGTATCGGTTTACGGTTTGGTTGATGTTGCCTATGCCCGTAAATTATGGAAGTTTAGAAAGGATGAATTTGTTGTACTTCTGGGAACTTTTGTAATTACCTTATTCGTTGGTATTATGGAGGGAATATTGGTTGGGGTATTAATTTCTTTATTGTTGATGGTCTACAGAACTTCTAATCCTCATTTTGCAGTATTGGCGAATATCAGGAATACAGAATACTATCGTAATGTAAACCGGTTTGAGAGTGAGGTGGTGATACGACCAGATCTCTTAATTGTCCGTTTTGATGCTCAATTGTATTTTGGAAATTCCAATTTTTTCAAGTCGCATTTAATGCATTTAATTGATGAGAAAGGCCCAGATCTTAAGGCGGTTGTCTTAAACGCTGAAGCAATTAATTATATCGATTCCTCTGCGTCCGATATGATCATAAGGGTAATTGAGAAATTACACGAAAAAGGGATTCATTTCTTTATTGCAGGGGCTATTGGGCCTACCCGGGATATACTTTTTTCAAGCGGGGTTATGCAGTTACTCCCCAAAGAATGTCTATTTGTAGAGACCCGTGAGGCAGTCTCATTTTATGACGATCCAAAGAAGAAGTCACAACTTCACTCTAAAGTGGCACATCAATGGAATACGCTTAGTAATTAAAGTTACTTCTGCTTTTGGATTATGATGTATTTTTGCAATGTAAAGTAAAGGATTATGAACATAGAACAGATTTACACAGGATGTCTTGCCCAGGGCGCTTACTATATTGAAAGCAAGGGTGAGGTAGCAATCATTGATCCCTTAAGAGAAGTAACGCCTTATATAAATAGGGCTTCCAGAGATAACGCTAAGATCAAGTATATCTTTGAGACTCATTTTCATGCCGATTTTGTTAGTGGACATGTAACATTGGCAAAAGAAACGGGCGCTACAATTATTTATGGTCCTAATGCAGATCCTAGCTTCGATGCTTTGATCGCAAAGGACGGACAGGAATTCAAAGTAGGTGAGCTTACTATTAAGGCACTTCATACGCCTGGCCATACCATGGAAAGTACCACCTATCTCTTAAAAGACTCCAAAGGAAAAGATAAAGCTATATTTTCCGGAGATACTCTTTTTCTAGGCGATGTGGGAAGACCCGATCTGGCTCAAAAAGCAGCTCATCTTACCCAGGAACAATTGGCCGGAATGCTATACGAGAGTTTAAGGACCAAAATTATGCCACTTGCCGATGATGTCATCGTATATCCTGCTCATGGTGCCGGTTCGGCCTGTGGGAAGAATATGATGAAAGAAACGGTAGATACCCTGGGGAATCAAAAGAAAATGAACTATGCCCTAAGGCAGGATATGACCAAGGAAGAATTTATCGCTGAGGTTACCGAAGGACTATTGCCGCCCCCTAAATATTTTCCTTTAAATGTGAAGATGAACAAGGAAGGTTATGAAGATATTCAGGAAGTACTTAAAAGAGGGAGCAGGGCTTTAATGCCAGATGAGTTTGAAACGCTGGCGAATGAAACCGAAGCAATTGTTCTGGATGTTAGAAGTGAGCAAGAATTTGTGAAGGCTCATATTCCAAGGTCTATTTTTATTGGCCTAAAGGGTGACTTTGCACCTTGGGTAGGAGCGTTGATTGCCGATGTTAACCAAACCATATTACTGATAGCTCCAAAAGGACAGGAAGAAGAGGCAATTACCCGTCTTTCAAGAGTGGGGTTCGACCAAACCATTGGGTATTTAAAGGGAGGTTTCGAATCGTGGAAAAAGGCTGGGAAAGAAACAGATAGTTTAATTTCAATTCCTGCGGATAAGCTGAAAAAAGAACTTTCCAATAAGGATACGGCGGTATTTGACGTGCGTAAAGAAAGTGAATTTACAGCAGAATATCTGGAACAGTCAATAAATACACCTTTGGATAAAATCAATGAACATCTGGCTTCCTTTCCGGATAACAAGACTTTCTATCTTAGTTGTGCAGGAGGATATCGCTCTGTGATTGCAGCATCTATCCTAAAGAGCAGAGGCATTCATAATCTGGTAGATGTTGGCGGCGGCTTTAATGCAATAAAACTTGCTGGGATAGAGACAACAAACTATGTGTGTCCTTCCACCTTATGATAAATATCATGTATCATTGGTATCAGAATACGTAGTTTTATTTTATGAACAGGCATCGCGGATTAAAATTGCTGCTAGTATGCTTAACATGTCTGGCGATAATATCCCTAACAGTAATGGTAGTTTACGCATTAACTTAATTTATTCAATATGAAAACAAATATGGGTACCCTGGACAAGATCATAAGGGTCTTTGTGGCTGTCGCTGCCGGACTTCTGGTATATTTGGAAGTAGTAACAGGCATTTATTCCTATATCCTGCTTGCCATTGTGGCAATCTTTATTTTGACCAGCCTTGTGGGCTTTTGTCCGCTTTATAGCATTTTTGGTCTAAATACCTGCACTGTAAAGAAGAAAGACTAGGATTTTCCGTCCAAGGTTGTTAGGCTACCAATCTTGGTCTGTTGTCATATGCTTTATACATTGGGGTGTGTTCCGTTTTATATACAAAAGTCTCAATAGTATAGATTAGGACTATTCTAAAATTTCAATATAATTTTCAGATTGCTCTTCCTACTTTTCTATTTTGCGTATTTTTAAAATTGATATAGAAAATAGGCATGCTAAAGAATTTTATTAAAAGTGTAGGGGTCATAAACATTGTTTTACTCCTCGTAGTGCTCTCCATCATTGTTGTTTCGGAATATATATTTCTTTCCGGCAACAAATTAGATGCCATTTTCATTGCCATCTGGGCACCCACCATTCTTGGATTTATGAATTATTTTAAATACAGGAAGTGATGGACTTTATTCTTGCATATTCAATTTTTGTCGGGCTTATCTTTCTTATCTGGATGATCTTTGTGATAAGGATGTACAAGGAATTGAACAAAAAGGAATAAGCAGGATTGCCTATTATGAAGTTTTGTGTGAGGGGATCTATTTAGTGAATGGTATTAGCTTTTCCTGGTTTTTGAGGGCATAGGAAGTTACCAGTCTTTTGGTTTCTAGGGTTTCTTTTTGTGGAATAACAAAAGCCAAAATATCTTCAAGAGTTCGTACTTCAGTTTCTTTTGGGACAAATCCGTAGCCGTAATACTGTCCATCTTGTACAACCACCAGGGCATCTTCCTTAGAATCACGTCCTTTTTCCCTGATAATAAAATTGTCCTTATTATGTGCAATATATTCCAGGGCTTCTTTTACCTTTTTATTATACCCTTTTACTGATTCTTTTCCCCTACAGATCCCTTCACATTGTTTTACTCTGAAATGATCACAGTGAATTACCCCTTCCTGCAGGTGGCAATATTTTGCACATAGTCCATATTCAGAGCAAATAATTTCCAGAAATTCCCTGCATTCAGTGATTGAATACAATGTGGTAAGCGGTTGTGGCACATTCTTTACCTTATTAAAGGCTAAGTGTAATATGCCATCACGATCCTCATAGTGGAAAATGGCATAGGCCGGGATCTTTCTTTTTTGGGCCCTGTTATAAAGAGGAAAATAATGCTTTATGGCAGAGGATTCCATGAGAAAAGCAACCAATTCATTGCCTGCAAGTTTATAATCGATTTGCTCGGTAACCCTGCACATCTGTATCTCTTTTTCACTTTTATCGTAAAAATGTCCGAGTACCCTTTTCTTAATATTCTTGGCTTTTCCGGCATAGATCACTTCACCCTTTACATTTTTAAAAAAGTAAATGCCCGTTTTATCAGGTAGTTTTTCATATTGTGCTTTAGGAAGGGAAGGAGGCAGGGTGGCTTCCTGTGAGCGTGCATTTAGGAATTTAAGTAATGTTTCCTCAATGTTTGGGGTATTGAGGATCTTTTGGAATAGTAACACCGTGGCATGGGCATCACCTCTTGCCCTATGTCTGTTCTGGAGTGGGATACTTAGAGAAGTACAAAGCTTGCCTAAGCTATAGGATCTGTACCCCGGGAATACTGTTCTGGACAAACGAACCGTACATAGTTTTTTACGAACAAAGGGCAATCCCAACTCCTTAAATTCATTCTTGATGACGTTGTAATCAAAGTTGACACTATGCGCTACAAAGATGGTTCCCTCGGTAAATGAAAGGATCTTTGGAGCAATTTCTACTAGAGTTGGAGCATTGCGAACAAGGTTATTATCAATTCCGGTAAGTCCGGTTATAAATGAAGGTATCTCACATTCCGGGTTAACCAGCGAGGTAAATTCTTCTACGATTTTAGCACCGTCGTATTTAAAAATAGAAATTTCGGTGATCTTGTTTCCTTTGATCCCGTTCCCCGTAGTCTCTATGTCTACTATGCAATACAAATTTTTAATTTAGGCACTCTTTTTACTATGATATGTACAAGAAGCTGCTTATGCCATTTCTTGTATTTTGAGCCAAAAAAAAGGACAACATTCGCTGTCCTTTTCTTCAAGATTTTTTCTTCAGGATTAAAACGAACTATTCCTTATGAATTGTCTACCACTTTAGCACTTGCGGCGTTCTTTTTAACAGAAGCAATTCCATTTGCCATAGATGATGCTGAAGCATACATCTGACTGGCTCCAATCTCTTGCCCGTTAGAAGCTTTTAGACCGAAATAAGGTTTTCCATTTTTTGCAACTTTGCGATCGAACATAGAATCGTTCTTGGAATTTTTTCGAACGGATTCTATTCCATTTTCACAAGCCGACTTGGTCTTGTAAGCTTCACTACTTAAGATTACCTGTCCGTTTCCAGCTTTTAAATTAAATCTGAATTGACCGGATTTGTCTTTTTTAATTTCGAATTTACCCATTTTGAAGTATTTTGATTTTCTCAAATTTACCATATAAAACCAGAATTTTCGGGAATGTTGTAAAAAAAAAATCCACATTTTACTGTGGATAATTAAAAATCTTTAATTTTCAGACTTAGAATCCTGCTTAAGATTCTTGTATTTCACCTTATCTGGTAGGCGAACCTTTGAGTCGCTTTTCAATTTTTTGCTTTTTACCTGTGAGCTCCTTCATGAGATCCATAAGCTTCTCATCCTTAGACTTTTTATATATTTCGTTGATTGCCAGGATGATTTCCTTGGCATCTCTCGACGCCTGCACACGGTCACTGGTTGACATGTGACTCATTTTAAGGTTTATAAAAGCATCTGCCCGTTTAAATATGTCCATTTTTCTTTAAATATACAATGAAGCGCATAAGATAGGAAACATTTCAGATTAGCAATACTGATCTTCGTATAATATTTTCCTATAATTTACTTAAATAAATGTGAAGATTAGCTGATTTATCTTCTTAAGGCCTGGTATACCTGAGAAATCAGAAATAATAGAGCTTTCGATATTTTATCAATTTAATAAGTTTAAACACGATAAAATCACAAGTTCTGGTCTAATTCCCTCGTATGTTTTCGAAAGCCGTTCAATTTGATGGCGGCGGATCTACCACAGAGATAAAATTCTCACGGGTTAAGGTATTCTCACCATCACTGTTGATTGCTGTAAGGCTTACGTCATAAGTCCCGACTGCTTCATAGCGTATTAGAGGTTCCACCTCCGTACTACTCGCAGGAGTTCCTCCCACGAACGACCAAAGGAACGTAGTACCATTGGTTGAACCATTTACAAATTGAACTCGTGTTCCAATACGAATAGTAGTTGACAAGGCATCAAAATCTGCGATTGGCGGACTTTTTGCTTGCATGGGGTCTTTTTCGCCATCATCACTGGAACACTGAGTATTTACCAGCAATATTAAGAACAGGCCAAATAGAATTTTAAATGTTTTCATAGACAATTATTAATAGCTAAAAATACTAAATAATTTGGTTCCAAATTATGGTGCAACCAGGCTCTATTACACATTGTTGTAACTAAAAATTAATGGCATAGGACAGAATTACATATTTATGAGATTCTGTTCCCGAAGCTTCAGGAGATTGTATTCTGTAGCCAAATCTGTATTCATTTTTTTTAAAACGGTGCTGTAGATCAACTCCGGCAAAAATAAAATCACGGTTAGGCGAAATTAGGAAGATAGAGTTGTCCCCTAATGCACTGCCTTCTAACAGCGCATTATAACCAACATATCGATAGCCTGCTCTGAGAGAAAAAAAGATCTCCCTTTGCGTAGTTCCAATACGGTGATGGGCCATGGTAGTGTGTAAAGGATCTCGCCGCCCGAAATAGGCAATAAAGTTGGCCTGGGCATATTGATCGCGTGTCCCAAATGCAATGGTGGGCTGCAATGCCAGTGTAATACTGAAAGGATTTGGGGCAAGGGTCCATTCTTTCAGGTAGCTCAGATAGCCGTTAGCATGCAGACTATTGTCCATTTCTCCAACCCAAACCGGTGGAGCTGATTTTACAAAGACCTTGTGATACCATCTTTGGAAGCCACCTGCCCCTGAATTATTTCCAGCGATCCCGAGAAGTATGCTGGCATTCCAGCCATGTTGGTTTATTACAGAAGACCATCCTGCTTTTAGGCCCAGAAAGCCTACATAGGGCCGGTCTTGTTCTTCAATATTGGTAGTAATGATATTGGAGGGAGTATATACCTCTTGTGCTATTGAGAATGAAAGTTGTTCCTGTCCCTTGCCAACCCCTTCTTTTAGTCTTCTTGTGTAGGACAGATAAAGTCCGGAGGTGTAATACCTGTCCGTAAGGGTAAAGAAGTCGTTGTCATGCTGTAACTTAATTTGATGGTATAAAATGGAATCGCCCACAATCCCGGATTCCATCTGACTATGAAGTGTCTGGGAACCGCCAATGTTCAAGGCAATAATGACGATAAAAATAAATGTGCGGTTCAAAGAAGTGTTGATGTAAGCTGGTCCATATTTAGATAGCTGTGAAATATATGAATTTAAAGGTGTTTTTTAACCTATGTT
>CBDUON010000095.1:0-8502 GCA_965368835.1 uncultured Eudoraea sp.
CCGATATTCTTTAACTGGCTCCAGAACGCGGTTGCCGTAGCAGAAAAATCATTCTCCCCATATTTTATTCCAAATTCTGTTTGGGTGATCTCCTGAACCTCTCCTTTCTTATTGATAGGGACATTCGAAAAATTATTGAAGTAATAATTTAGTTCCGGTGCTTTATTTCCAGAAGAAAATCGGCCAAAAACAGCCATCTCATCCGTAAGCTTGTAATTTAAGGCTACCGAATACGAAAGGTAGTTGTACTTAAAATCGAATGAATCTTGCCCTCCCGTTGGGGCTAAAATTCCATTGTCATACTCCGTGGTTGGGTCGCCGTCATACCCTCCTGATTGTTCAAAGGGAGCTGCCTGATCTTTGCTTCCTTTATGCCCAATGGTCTCATACCGCAATCCCAGATCTAAATGAAATGCTTCATCGATCTTCCAGCGGTCATTTGCAAAAAATGCGATCTGACGAACATCTGCCCTTGAATTATCAAAGAATAACCCCCCATAATTGCTCAAACCATTTTCATCGGAAAGGGCTAAAACAGGCTGACTCGGATTCTCAAGCGTAACCTGCAACATTCTTGGATTTGGTTCATAAGTTACATACCCAAAACTGCCCTGGGTGTAGAGAGAGGTATCAGAGAAACCAGATGCAAAACCAAAAGTTAGGTCATGATTTTTAGCCTGCTTGCGAAGGGTAATTTGGTTCATCCACTCATCGGAACGAATTTGCTTTAACCAGGAGGCAGTTCCCATGATGGCATCATTAGGAAGCGTTCCGTCCCCAATATACACAAAGGACCCACCAGACAATATGCCACTATTGTCCACTCTTGCCACTTCTGTTCCGGAAGACGCTTCACGAAATACCACCTGCCCAACAGGAAACTGTGCTCCACTTATAAAATAGGCCAGAGGGTCATTTAGGGAAACAAAGGCATTACTAATAGCCGTCTGCCAATTGGCATTTTTCCAGGAATGTTTTATATTAAAATGAAATGTCCAATTATTACCCAGGCTATGCATAAGATCAATTCCAAATGCACGGTCCTGGGCATGAACTCCCTGAGATGGATCGAATTTATTGGTGGCATTCTTATCTAGTCTTCTCCCATCCGGAACATTGGCAGAAAAAGCCGGCATCAATAGTGCGGTGGAATTAAAATCCTGACCAAAAGCCGCCTGCGGATCACTCCAATTGGTTGCAGCAACTCCCGTATATCTATTTGTGAAATCGTCCAGGATTTTACCATATAGTTTTAGATATCCCTTACTATATCTCTTTTGCACATTGAACTTTAGTTGCCCCCCTTTGCTAAAGGTGAAATCCGTATTTCTAGCCCCGTCATCTATACGATAGTGCCCTCCAAAATTATAAAACCATTGGTTGCCCAGGGTGCCTCCAAAAGTTCCATCTATCCTGGAAACCGGATTAGCTTCTCCCTGCACCCCGCCCTGAAGCTGGAGTTCACCACCAAAGTCACTTCTGGGACCCTGGGAGATAAAATTATAGATACCTCCCGGACCGTTCATTGCCGTTATAGCTGCATTACCCCCACGGATTGCTTCCAATTTTTCCGTTGTGAGATCAATTCGATGAAATATATCCGGACTAAAATACGAATGTTGCACAAGGCTAACAGGTAGCCCATCCTCCTGCAGAGAAACATAATACCATCCCATATCATCTTCCGCCGAAGCGGAGATCCCCCGAGTATACACTCGAGTAAAAACTTCACCGGCAGACGGGTCGGTATAGGTGCCGGGAACAGCTTGCAAGAAATCTGCAGTCCCTCTTCGGAAGGATTGTTGAAGGGTTTTTGAGTTGACTGTTGTTACAGCAGTACTCGACTCGAGTTGTGTACGCGGATCGAAAGTACCTGTAACTACTACATTTTGTAAATGCAATGGATCATCTGGTAAGCTTATGGAAAGTGAGATTTCCTCATTTTCTACCCTAAGAATTTCTGAATAGGTTTCAACACCCAGATAAGATATGGAGAGGCTATAATTGCCAGAGGCGACATCCAGAAATTCGAAAAACCCTTTCTCATCCGTAATTGTAAATTTGGACGCAGGTTGCAGTTTTACATGAGCCCCTGAAAGAAGTACACCCTGACTGTTTCGAACTTCTCCTGAGATCTTAGCTTGTGAAAAGATGGCAGTTTGAGAAATAAATAAAAGAAAAAGTCCAAAAAGAAATACTTTGTTCATAAAGGTTTTAGCAATTGATTCGTGCTAATTGATCATTTTAAACTCTACCCCCATTACTACCATAAGCGACTGACTTTCTCCCGAATTCTCATTGACAAATACAATATAAACGTCGTGTCGTTTGTCTGCCAATTCTTTTGGTACACTTAGAGGAACATTTAGTAGAGAGGGTGTAAAACCTCTGATATCCGAAGCTTCCAGAAATTCAGATGTCCCCACTAAAGTACCTTCAGGACTTCCCAGATGTACTTCAATTTTTCCGCCTGCCGCGTTTAATTGTGAAATAGGTGCTGTTGCCATAAATTGGATTGAGGCAAGACCGGAAAGATCTATTTGCTTCAAAATTGTATACGCCCCGGGCTTTGCAGGTATCGCCAACTTATTTCCGCCAAATGACATCTTGTTCACATCCATATATTCATCAAAACCATGTACATCTAGCTTAGATGACCGGAGCGCGAAAGATTCTTCTGCTTGCAAGGAAGGCATATTATTAGCACCACGATCTTCGTAAGCAGCACGGACAATATAGATTCCTTTTCCCTGATCTCCTTCCGGAACTTTTGCCTGAAAAATCCCTTTGGTAGGCAGTGTATTCGCTTTTGGTTTCTGTTTGGACAAATCCAGAATGTATTGGGCTATTTCAGAAGCTTCCTTTGCAGATAATTGAGGATGTGCAGCCATTGGGATTTCACCCCAAACTCCGCCACCTCCGGAAATGATCTTTTTACTGAGATATTCAACGGCAGTAGCATCATCTTTGTACTTTTTTCCTATATCCATATACGATGGGCCAATTGACTTTTCATTAATCTTATGACACGCCATACAATCGCTCCCATCCATTAATTTTTTTCCTGCAGAAACTAGTGCTGAGGCATCAGCAGATCTATGACCTTGAGCAATCTCAATTTTATCAAATCCTTCGGCCAGATAATCAATGGTAACTGCTACTTGTTGCGGATCAATTCCATTATTCAGACTTCCATCTTCCTTGTCATTTACTTTGATATCATACTCAAAAGATCCATTGGGCACATAGAAACTCTTATTGCTATTGGGCATTTCCAAACTTAGAACTGGTGGTTCGTTGCCTGCAATAACTTCCATGCTCTGGCTGTTGATACCCCCTTGACCATCATCTGCTGTGAGTGTTACTTTATACACGCCAATATCTGAAAGGGTAAGCTTGGCTTCCGGGGACTTTATGGTCTTTTCAAAACCATCTTCTGAAGTGATCTCCCAGGTGTATGATATATCGTCGTAGTCAGCATCATTTGTGCCCTCCGAACTTAACTCTAAACTGAAAGGGACAGCACCTCCCATTTTATTTGCCGCCATTTGGATCTGAGGTGTACGGTTTCCTCCATTGTATTCAATTCGAATTAGTCGGGCATCATCATTAGCAGTAAACCAACCCGAACCATATTCCAGCATATACAGATCCCCGTTTGCGGCAAACTCCATATCCATGGGATTACTAAATCTATAACTCGGCATAAACCGCTCCATAGAAACATAGTTGCCATCATTATCCATGGTAACTGTCATGATCCAGCCTCGCATCCATTCGTAAATAAAAAGTTTTTTGTCGTAATATTTTGAAAACGCCCTCGGTGCATTTTTAAAATCTTCGGAATAAAATACAGGTCCGGCCATGGCATTTCTGCCACCGGCTCCTACAAGTGGAAACTCGGGCGATGCCCCGTAAGGATACCAAATAAAGGCTGGTTGTGCCGGAGGTAATTTTTGAAGTCCGGTATTATTGGGAGAAGTATTTATAGGTGCTTCTGCCTTCCATTTTTCCAGGGATTTATTCTTACTGAAATCGTATTTGAAATAGGCTTTGTTGTTACCTACAAAGTGTGGCCATCCAAAGTTTCCTGCTTTACGGGCTTGCCCTACCTCATCATGACCAGCCGGACCTCTCAGTGAATCTGGTTCAGAAGCATCTGGTCCCACATCACCCCAATACACATATCCTGTTCTCTGATCTATGGAGATGCGGAATGGATTACGGTGACCCATGGTATAGATCTCTGGTCTTGTATTATCAGTTCCTTCTGCAAAAAGGTTACCCTTTGGAATACTATAGGTGCCGTCATTTTCCGGGTGTATCCTAATGATCTTTCCACGCAGGTCGTTGGTATTAGCAGAAGATTTTTGAGCGTCCCAGGGACCTCTCCCCTGTCTTTCATCTGAAGGGCTATATCCGTTTGAACCATGTGGATTGGTATTATCGCCGGTAGACAGGTATAAATTTCCTTCTTTATCGAAGACAATGGAACCCCCGGTATGGCAACATTCTTCTCGTTGCGTAGGAATTTCCAGTAGCACCTTTTCCGAGTCCATCAAGAATTCATCCCCTCTTAATTCAAATCTGGACAGTACATTTTTAGATTCATTTAGTGCAGAGTAAAAAAGATATATCCAGTTATTCTTTTCAAAATTAGGATCTTTACTGAGTCCCAGCAGGCCGTCTTCGGCCACAGATTCTTTTCCTTCGGTATTTACATACATCAGACTTACAGGAATCTTTGCAATGGTCTTTAATTCTTTGGTGGTAATGTTGTATAACCGTACCTCTCCTTTTCGTTGAATAAAGAGAATACGTTCCTCATCCAGGATCGCTAATTCCATAGGTTCGTCTAATCCTTCTTCGAGAATTACCTTATTAAAACGATTTTCTTCGGGTCTTGCCATAGCGTAGTCCAAAGGCTTAGGCGAATCTCCACCCATGGCGTAATGTATCCCTGCCCAAAGGTGATTGAGGAAAAGTGGTTCAGAATAGGTTTCGTCTGTATGGCCCATGGCCGTATAGAAAGATCGGCCACCATTGTATTCCTGATACCAACTCATGGGATGATAGTCTGGATTACTACCTCCAATAAAGCTATTATCATCTAGTGTCAGGACTACATTTATATTGGGAGATATATTTTTAAAGCTGTAAAATTCATCCTCACGTTCAAACTCGTCCGGCATGCCTTTGGTGGCCCAATGGTCTTTCTGGGTTACCGTAAATTTCCCTTTTTGAACATTGCTGGGATCGCTGGGGTGATCCAGAAAATAAGCGCCTGCAAGGCCTCCGTACCAGGACCATTCGTATTCGGTATCTGTAGCTGAATGTACCCCTACATAGCCTCCACCAGCCTGTATATAGCGCTCAAAGGAATTTTGCTGAGCCTCATTCAGAACATCTCCGGTAGTATTTAGGAATATGACCGTATTGTATTTTTTTAATTCTTTTTCATTGAATTGCTCAGCATCTTCGGTAAAGCTTATGTCAAAATCTTTCTCTTTGGACATTTTGGTTAATGCATCCTTGCCTGCCGCAATGGACTCATGACGATAGCCTTCAGTTTTACTAAAAACAAGCACATTCATTTTTTGCTTTTTCGAACAGCCACTGAATGCAAAAATTACAGCAAGACATATAAATAGAAGAAAATTAGATCTCATAGGTAACATTTTATTAATTAAGTAAATATAAGAAGTCTATTTGAGGTGTGGGCTGGTGAATCCGAGCTTAATTAATCCTGTTTGCACCTCCGGACATGACATAAACAGATCCCATAGAAGTCTGGTTCTATAATTTTCGTTCATCATCCTGAACTGCTTCATCTGAAAGTGATTCAACAATTGAAATATCAGGATCCGAACTGAGAATTACGGTCTTATCTCCTTTAGAGGAACAAGACATTGCAACAAAAAATAGCCTAAGACCATTAAAAAGTACAATTATGATTATTGGCCCTATTTTTTCTGGCATTGTTGCATCTTTAAAAATAGTAGTATTTGATAGATTATCCGACTTCAATTATAAAAAAGACGCTAAAAACATGCATTTGCCTGGCAGATTATATCGCACTCAAAACCAATACTATTTGTATTCATTAACTATCTTAGTTTTCACTTTCTTCAGTAAGTTTAGTATGCGATTTTTATTCACCTTAGCTATAGCCTCAGAAATGAAACATTCATTAATTCAACGAAGACCAGGAACAAAGATTTAAATGGAAATAGTTTTAATATCAGTGGTGGCTTTCTTTGTTGCCATTCTTACATTCTTCTCGGGTTTTGGACTTGGAACGATCCTGACTCCGATTTTTATGCTTTTTTTTCCTGTTGAATTGGCGATAGCACTGACAGGCCTGGTACATTTCTTTAACAATGTATTTAAAATTTTCTTGGTTGGGAAGAACGCAGATAAACCTGTGCTAATAAAATTTGGAATCCCTGCTGTTGTCTTTGCCTTTATTGGTGCCTGGATATTATTACACATTCCCGATGCCAAGCCTTTATTTGCATATGATATATATGGTAAAACATTTGAGGTATATCCTGTAAAATTTATCATTTCCATTTTGCTGATCATCTTCGCTTCCATGGATCTAGTGCCTTATTTTCAAAGGCTTCAGTTTGCAAAAGACAAATTGCCCATTGGTGGTGCATTAAGTGGTTTCTTTGGTGGCCTTTCTGGAAATCAAGGTGCTTTGAGAAGTGCATTTCTAATAAAGGCAAGGCTCTCAAAAGAAGCTTTTATTGGAACAGCCGTGGTTGTTTCAACTTTTGTTGATTTTACCCGACTCGGCGTTTATGCATCAAGATTTACAAAATCTGGACTAACGGACAATCTTGCGCTGGTTATAAGTGCTACTTTGTCTGCGATTGCAGGTGCCTACATTGGCAATAAACTCCTGAAAAAAGTGACCTTAAAATTTTTACAAGTGACCGTAGCCATTATGCTCATATTAATATCCCTTGCTTTGGGAAGCGGACTAATATAGCAGCAATTAAAATCAGATTAAATATAATTTAAATGCTTTCTCAGCTATATTATCAATTCGTTTAACGATTTTTCATGATAAATAACTACCTTTTAATTGTTTGCTAAACTGAATATCGTAGTATTATGATACTAATGACCTCACCTAACTGATGTAACTATGCATGCGTACTTATTCCCTGGCCAGGGCACTCAATTTCCAGGTATGGGAAAAGAGATATTTGATAAATCCAAATTGGCTCAAGAGTATTTTAAAAGAGGCAATGATATTTTAGGATATTCAATTACTGATGTAATGTTTGAAGGTTCTGCCGAGGATTTAAAACAAACAAAGTTTTCTCAACCGGCAATTTTTTTACATTCATATATTCTGACCAAAACCCTTGGCAATGATTTTAATCCAGATATGGTTGCCGGGCATTCTTTGGGGGAGATATCAGCTTTAGCGGCTATAGGATCTTTGGATTTTGAATCGGCTTTGAAACTCATATCCAGGCGAGCTTCAGCTATGCAAAAAGTCTGCAATGTTGAAAATACGGGTATGGCGGTTGTGGTTGGGTTATACGATGTTATCGTTAAGAATATCTGCGAAAAGATAGACGGAATAGTAGTACCCGCTAATTATAATGCCCCAAATCAGGTTGTAATATCAGGCGAGATGAAGGCGATGAAAGAAGCTTGTGAAAAATTAAGACCAGGTGCCAGTGCCATAGTATATTTACCCGTAAGTGGCGCATTTCATTCTCCTTTTATGGAACCAATAGTTGAAGAATTTAGAGCAGCAATAGCGGAAACAAAATTTAAAACTCCACGGTGTCCTATATATCAGAATGTCACCGGAAGACCAACCGGCGATATAGAATTAATCAAGAAAAATTTGATTGATCAATTGACGAATCCGGTAATGTGGAGGCATACAATACTTCATATGATAGAGGACGGCGCAACTGAATTTACAGAAATTGGCCCCGGGAATTTTTTAAAAGGCCTTGTTCGGCAAATCAAGAAAAATTTTCATTTTAACGGGATTACAAATTAAGGCGTTTAAAGAAACTCTTCGGGTGGGCCCCGATAGCTATCGGGGGAACCCACACTCCTTTTATCTCAAAAAAAAAAGCGAGCTTCATTATTGAAGCTCGCTCATACTTCCACACTTATGCGGATTATTTGTACCTCGGGTGGGCCCCGATAGCTATCGGGGGAACCCACACTTATTTTACCTCAAAAAAAGAAGCGAGCTTCATTTTTGAAACTCGCTTATACTTCCACTCTTTTGTAGTTTATTTGTACCTCGGGTGGGAATCGAACCCACACTCCCGAAAGAACTGGATTTTGAATCCAGCGCGTCTACCAATTCCGCCACCGAGGCCTAAATACTGAATTATGCCTTAACATAACTAAGTTTTTAATCCATTACCATGTTTGCGTCTACCTCCCGATAGTTATCGGGACCGCCACCGAGGCAAAGGGACTGCAAAGCTAAAAAATAATTTTATTTAGAGGCTT
>CBDUON010000096.1:0-8469 GCA_965368835.1 uncultured Eudoraea sp.
ATAAAAAAACCCCGATGTTTTGGCATCGGGGTTTTTGTTTTTTGTACTATCCTGATTACTGAAACAGCTCTCCAATTTTGGCTTCCAAGGCAGCTCCCCTAAGGTCTTTTGCGATAATGACACCGTTCTCATCCAAAACAAACATGGCCGGTATTGCATCTACATTATACAACTTAGCGATCTCATCAAAATACTTAACGTTGGAAACATGATGCCATGTTAAGCCATCATTTTCAATAGCTTTTTTCCAATCGTTGGCGTTTCTGTCTAAAGACACGCCCAGGATACTTAAGCCCTGATCTTTATATTTATTGTATACCCTAACTATATTGGGGTTCTCAGCCCGACATGGCTTGCACCAGGCTGCCCAGAAATCAACTATGGTAACCTTGCCCAATACATCGTTTAGAGCCAGCTGCTCTCCATCCGGGTTAGGTGCTGAAAAATTAGGAGCCTTGGAACCAATGGAAGTATTAGCATCTTTTTCCAGTGCTTCTTTGATCTTGACACCCGTATTACTTTCTTTAATTTCCGGGGTAAGAGCATCATATAATGCCTGAACCTCGGCATTCTCTTTGGCTTTTGTAGAAAGGATCCTGTAAATGACCAATGCAGATACAATAGCGTTTGGATTGTCCTTAACGTATGCTAATTCATAATCTTTCGCTTCCTCCATTAATTCAAAATATTCTTCTCGCAAAGAATTCATAGTAACGGTATCCCTTCTTCCTTGTGCCGCGCGCATATCCTGATTCATGGAAGCTGCTTTTCTGCTAAGCACTCTGGAGCCTTTTAAAAAGTCAGAGAACAAATCATTCTGGAGCGTACCTCCAATTTTGGCAAATGCCAGACTGTCTCGTTGAGCTGAGACATCAATTGTTCCATCTTCAACAATAACCGGGATGTTTTCCTGCCCTTTTCCAAAAAAGATGTAGTGAAGTTCCGGACTTTTAATAGGTCCTCCCTTAAATGTAAAAGCCCCATTTGTGATCATGGCAGAATCTACTGTGATCAATTGGTTGCCTTCTGCGTATTTCCTCAATGTTAATTCAGTGCCTTCAATATTTTCACCTTCCACAGATCCTACTATGACAAATCCATCTGTCTTTTGACAAGCAGCCAAAATGAGAATCAATAGTAAAGGAATAACAAATTTTTTCATTTTATTCGATTTTGACGGCAAAGGTACTGATTAGGTGCGCAATAAAAAAAGTCCTTAACATATGCTTATGTCAAGGACTATAAATTTGTATACAATTAAGAAAACCTACTAAAACTGATATCGGATCCCAAGTGCAATGTCGAAATCAAAATTATCTGAAAATTCGTCATAGCCTACCAGGCCAATCTCAGGGCGAAAATCGAGTGAAAGCAATAATGGAATATTGAAATTGTACTCAATTCCAATATTACCAGCTCCAAAAACAAATAAGCCTCCATCTGGATCCGGATTATTGTTATTCGGAGTAAAATCAACACTTCCCAGTCCACCACCTACACCGTAGTACCAGTTAAAGTTACCATCGAGAGGCTGTACCCATTGGTGTACTATAGCTAATTTAAAGGCATCAAAATTTCTGCTGTCTCTCCAGCCAAGATCAAATTCTACCCTGGTAGCCTGAGTAAGCGATTTTTGATAGGAGATTTCTGCTCCAAACCCGTCACTATCTCCTAACCTTAGTCCTAAGGCATGTTCAGAAATAGACTGAGCACTAAGACCACAAGTGGCCAACAAGAAAAGAAATGCACTAATTTTTAAAATTTTCATATGTTATTTAATTTAATCGTTAAAAATACGTATTAGAAGGTGTTCTGATGTTAATAATAACTTAATTTCGTCTTCAAAAATCGTTCCATTTTGGACTCAATTTCTTTTTCAGAATTAGCCAACAATATTGAAGGCTCCTTACATACGGATATACTTACGAGAAGTATGTATGCTACGGACGCTTCTGTCTATAGAAAAATTCCAATTGCCGTTGCGTATCCCCTAAACAAAGAGGATATTAAAAAACTTATTGCTTTTGCCAGGGCTCATAATATAGGACTCATCCCCAGAACGGCAGGGACTTCCCTGGCAGGTCAGTGTGTAGGAGAAGGCATTGTGGTAGATGTTTCCAAGCATTTTACCAAGATCATTCACTTCGATAAGGAAAACGATCAGGTAACAGTGCAGCCGGGTGTGATCCGGGATGAACTCAATGAATTTTTAAAGCCACATGGTGTATTCTTTGGTCCAAACACTTCCACTTCAAACAGGTGTATGATAGGAGGGATGGTCGGAAATAATTCCAGTGGCACAACATCTATTCAATATGGCGTAACCAGAGAGAAGGTAATTTCTCTTGCAACTATTTTATCTGATGGTTCAGAAGTTGAATTTTCATCCTGCACACCAGCCTTATTCAATGAGAAAAAAACATTAAATACACTTGAAGGGACAATTTATAAAGAACTTTATAACCTACTGTCAAATAAGGAAATACAGAATAATATAAAGGAACAATTTCCTAAGAGAAGTATACATAGGCGTAATACAGGATATGCCATAGACAGTTTATTGGAAAGCAATTTATTTTCCGGTAAAGATGAAGAGATCAACCTCTGCCACTTGCTAAGTGGAAGTGAAGGGACGCTGGCCTTTACAACCGAGATCACCTTACAACTTAATAAACTACCGCCACCTATGTCGGCCATGGTAGTAACACATTACAAAACCCTGGAGGCCTGTCTTACCGATGTTGCTCCGGTAATGCAACATAAGCTGCACACCTGTGAGATGATGGATAAGGTGATCCTGGATTGCACTAAGAACAACAAGACCCAGTTGGCGAACCGATTCTTTGTGGAAGGTGATCCTGCGGCCTTATTGATGTTGGAAGTACGGTCTTATTCACAAACCGACCTTGATGCACAATTAAAAAGCTTAAAACAAACCATCCAGGATTCGGGCCTTAGTTATGCCTCTCCGGTCCTGTACGGGGAAGATATTAACTGCGCACTAGAACTGCGCAAAGCCGGACTAGGACTATTAGGAAACATGGTGGGCGACAGAAAGGCTGTAGCCTGTATTGAAGATACAGCGGTGGCATTAGAGGACCTGAAAGACTTTATTGGCGAATTCACAGGCATTATGAAGGAATTCGATCAGAATGCGGTCTATTACGCCCATGCCGGAGCAGGAGAACTTCACTTGCGCCCCATTTTAAACCTAAAAAAGCAAGAGGATGTGCACTTGTTTCGGGCTATAACGACAAGGGTGGCGGAACTGACAAAAAAATATAAAGGATCTTTTAGTGGAGAACACGGTGATGGGATTGTGAGGGCCGAATTTATCCCACTTATGATTGGCGAGGAAAATTATAAGGTTTTAAAACAAGTAAAGACCCTATTTGATCCCAAAAATATATTTAATCCGGGGAAAATTGTTGATCCCTATCCAATGGATGCTTCTTTTAGATATGAAGTTAACAGGGAGGAGCCGGAAATTAAGACCATGCTGAACTTTAGCGATAGTGAAGGGATCCTTAAGGCAGCTGAAAAATGCAATGGAAGTGGAGATTGCCGCAAAACAGAGCATGCCAAAGGTGCCATGTGCCCAAGTTATCATGCCACCAGGGACGAGCAGGCCACAACGCGCGGCAGAGCCAATGCGCTTCGCGAATTTTTAACTAACAACGAGAAGGAGAATAAATTTGACTCTGAAGAACTTAAGTCGGTTTTTGATCTGTGCCTGAGTTGCAAAGCCTGTGGTAGTGAATGCCCCAGTAATGTAGATGTGGCCACCCTGAAATCGGAATTCTTGTTCCAATATCAGGAAACCCATGGATATCCGCTGCGTAATAAGTTGTTTGCCTACAACACATCCCTTAATAAATGGGCCAGTAAATTTCCCGCGTTTAGTAATGCAATTTTTAAAAGCAAGTCGCTTGGCAGTTTGATCAAAAAAGTTTCTGGCGTAGCTACCCAACGAAGCTTTCCACTAGTAAGCAGCGTTAATTTTTCTTCTTATTTGGCAACTAAAGAAGCGAATTCACAGGATAGCGAGAAAAAACTGGTACTCTACATTGATGAATTCACCCGGTATTTGGATGTTGAGGTGGGGAAAGATGCTATTGATCTGTTACATGGATTAGGGTATCATATAGAACTGTATTTTGGTGAAAGCGGCAGGACATTTATCTCCAAAGGCTTTTTAAAGCAAGCGAGAAAGTTAGCTGAAAAGAATGTGGAGGCCTTGTATTCCTATACAAAAAACAATATCCCCGTAATAGGTCTGGAGCCCTCAGCGATACTGAGTTTTCGGGATGAATACCATCGTTTTCATCTGGACGCAGACAAAGTAAAAACGCTTGCCGATAATAGCTGGCTCCTGGAGGAATTCCTGTCTGCAGAAATTTCAAAGGGAAGGATCACTAACCAATCCTTTACGAAGGAGGCAAAAACAATTAAGATACATACACATTGTCATCAAAAATCACTTTCTAATCAAAAAGTGACCTTTGATATGCTGAACTTGCCGGAGAATTATTCCGTAACCATAATCAGTTCTGGCTGTTGTGGAATGGCCGGCTCCTTTGGATACGAGGATGAACACTATGAGTTAAGTATGAATATTGGGGAGCTAAAACTGTTTCCGGCAGTAAAAAAGAGTGACCCAAATGCTCTAATTGCAGCCAATGGCACCAGTTGCAGGCATCAAATATCAGACGGGACGGGGGTAAAGGCTTATCACCCGGTGACTATCTTAAAGGAAGCATTACTTGCTACATAACCATGAATGGGATGTTCTTGGTTTGCACTGGTAATACTCCTATATTTGGCTTCATAAGCGATGGAACGCTCCATCTGTAGTACTACCAAAACTACTCCATTTATGGCAGGAAATTCATTCGGCACCCTTTTTAAACTTACCACCTTTGGAGAATCTCACGGGGTCGCCATTGGAGGCATCCTTGAAGGGTGTCCCTCAGGTATAACTCTTAATATGGATGCTATCCAGGCTGAAATGGATCGCAGAAAGCCCGGGCAATCTGCAATAGTAACTCAAAGAAAGGAAGAAGATAAGGTAGAGTTCTTCTCCGGCATTTTTGATGGAAAGACTACAGGCACGCCTATTGGGTTTGCTATTTACAACAGCAATCAGAAATCTGCAGATTACTCACATATCAAGGATTCGTACAGACCTTCCCATGCAGACTATGTGTACGATCAAAAATATGGTTTTAGGGACTATAGGGGTGGTGGTCGAAGTTCAGCCCGTGAAACTGCATGCAGAGTGGTGGCAGGCGCTATCGCAAAACAATTTTTGAAAGATCTAAAGATCAACGCCTTTGTGTCCCAAGTTGGAAGTATTAGTTTAAATAAAACTTATCAGGAACTCGACCTTTCCCAAACCGAATCTAATCCGGTTAGATGTCCGGATCCAGAAACCGCGGCTACTATGGAAGCCCATATTAAGGAAGTAAGAAAAGAAGGGGATACAATAGGTGGTATCATTACAGGCGTTATACAAAATGTACCTGTTGGATTGGGAGAGCCTGTATTCGATAAACTTCACGCTCAATTGGGGAAGGCTATGTTGTCTATCAATGCTGTTAAAGGCTTTGAATACGGCAGCGGTTTTGAGGGGGTAAAGATGAAAGGAAGCGTACACAATGACGCCTATAATACCGATGGAACCACCAAGACCAATAATAGTGGTGGAGTTCAGGGGGGTATTAGCAATGGCATGGATATCTTTTTTAACGTAGCTTTTAAACCGGTTGCCACCATTATTCAGCCTTATGAAACCATCGATAAGAAAGGGGAAATAGTTCAAACAAAAGGAAAAGGGCGCCATGATCCTTGTGTAGTGCCAAGGGCAGTACCTATTGTGGAGGCTATGGCTGCTTTGGTCCTGGCAGACTTTATGTTGCTCAATCGAGTCATTAAAAGTTAAAACGAGTTTAACCCGGTTTGTATTCAAAACCTTATATTACAGATTCAATAAAAGAAGTATGAGAAAATTAGAATTGCATTGGCAGATCTTGATTGGCATGATCATCGGAATTTTGTTCGGATTTGGCATGACCTTTATTTCCTGGGGACCTTCTTTTGTACAGGATTGGATCAATCCTTTTGGAACCATCTTTGTAAAACTCCTCAAACTCATTGCAATTCCACTTATTTTGGCCTCCCTGGTTAAGGGGATCTCAGATTTAAAAGATATTTCCAAATTCAAAAATATTGGGCTCCGAACTGTGGGTATTTATGTAGTAACCACTATTATAGCCATTACTATTGGCCTTGTACTTGTTAACGTAATGCAACCCGGTGAAGGTATTTCAGAGGATACCATTACTAAATTAACGGAAACCTATGCATCTGACTCCGGAGTTACCTCAAAAATTGAAGAAGCCTCAAGGCAAAAAGATAGCGGACCATTACAGTTTCTTGAAGACATGGTCCCGGATAATGCCTTTGGAGCATTAAGCGATAACAGTCTGATGTTACAGGTTATCTTTTTTACCATCTTCCTGGGTATCTCCATGTTGTTGATAGGTGAAAAAAGATCGAAACCACTAAAGAAATTTTTTGATTCTCTCAACTATGTGGTCCTTAAAATGGTAGACCTTATAATGTTGACTGCACCCGTGGCGGTATTTGCCTTGTTAGCTAATGTAGTAGTATCCTCCGGCGATCCTGATCTGTTGGTGGCCTTACTCAAATATGCGTTGGTAGTTGTTCTGGGCTTGGCCCTAATGATCGTTTTCTATTGTATTGTAGTGGCTACCTATACCAAAAAGAATCCATTCTGGTTTTTAAAAGAAATTAGTCCGGCTCAATTACTGGCTTTTTCAACCAGCAGTAGTGCGGCCACACTTCCTGTTACCATGGAAAGAGTAGAAGAGCATATTGGCGTAGATAAGGAAGTGTCTAGTTTTGTATTACCCGTAGGTGCTACTATTAATATGGATGGTACAAGTTTATACCAGGGTGTGGCTGCGGTCTTTATTTCACAGGCCCTTGGCTTTGATCTTACCTTGGGAGCTCAGCTTATGATTGTAATGACGGCTTTATTGGCCTCTATAGGATCTGCAGCTGTTCCCGGCGCAGGGATGGTGATGCTGGTGATTGTTCTAGAGTCTATTGGCTTCCCTGCAGACAAACTAGCTATAGGATTGGCCCTGATCTTTGCGGTAGACAGGCCTTTGGATATGTGCAGAACTATTGTAAATGTTACCGGTGATGCCACCGTGGCTATGGTAGTGGCCAAATCCGTTGGAAAATTAGGTGAACCCCGAGTTGAAAATTGGGATGATTACCTCGATGAGGTTAAATCCTAGTTTAAAAATTTACCCTTATCTGCTTCAGTAGGGATCATACATTGATCCTTCTTACCAAACCATTGATACCTGTTTCTGGCTACCCAGTCATATATAGTATCTCTTAATCCTTTTGGTAGTCCCATGAATATTCCCAGAAAAGACCATCCGCCACTTAGTGATTTTGCGATTATTAGAGCGGCATCGGACTTGGTATAATATGCGATTTGAGGTTCTATCAGGATGATGGAATCTATCTCGCTTGTATTAATGCCCCGTTCATTTGCAAGTTTTTGACCTGCTTCACTTTGAAGCGATGCGAACCGGAAAATGTCATTTTTATCACGTTTAATGACAAACTGTACCGAGCTGTTGCAAAGGTTGCAAACTCCGTCAAAAAGTATGATTTTTTTCTGCGCTGCCATTATTTTTTCTTGGCTTCCACCAATTCTAATTTATCCACACTTACATTGGTGGTGAATACCCCATAATTTACAACCGCCTTATTCTTTTCCAGGCTATCAATGCTCCCTACTGCTTTACCATCGAATAACCGCACCATATCGCCTATTTTAAAAACAGGTCGTGGCTTCCTTTTCTCTTTAGCCTGCGCTTTTTTCTTGGCTACGGCTTTTTTATTTCTAATGTTCTTTACTTCCTGCTGCACTTGTTGAGTGACAACCGTCTTTTTTTCTTCCTGTTCTTTCACCTCCTTGGCAGTTTTCTTTTTCCGCTTGCTGTTTTCTGTTTCCACAAGACGTAATAGCTCTGATACCAAGGGTCTTTTCTTTTTATCCAAAAAGTATTTCTCTGCTACCTTATTCACTTTTGCACCAAGATGTATCATTCGTTGATTAAAATCATACAGTTCCTGGTAGTTCTCTAGCTTTGTCTGAATTTTACTATTGAGCTTCTCTAATTTCTGAGCTTCTTCACGAGCCTTACTTTCTTCTTCCTGTAAGCGATCTCCCGTCTTGGCCATTTTACTTCGTTCTTTTTGAAGTTTGGCGATGGTGGCATCGAAACGGATCTTTCCCCGTTCTACTTTTTTCTTTGCCTTATTGATAAGACTAAAGGGAATACCATTCTTTTGTGCCACCTCAAAAGTGAATGAGCTTCCCGGCTGCCCAAGTTCTAAATGAAAGGTGGGCTGTAATGTACT
>CBDUON010000097.1:0-8457 GCA_965368835.1 uncultured Eudoraea sp.
TGACAACAATTGGCACTATCATACAAAATGGGAGCATCTCAAAGACTTACACAGCCTTGGGCCACAGTCTGAACAGGTTAAAAATGCTATGAAACAACAGGTTGGGCATAATTTTATGGCGTCTGATCAATGGATGGGCAGAACAGTATCTTGTCTAATAAAATTAAGTTGGACAAATGAAGAAGTGACACAAAGAGCTGCCAGCCTGCATCGTATTTTAGAGAAAATCTTGGGAGAGGCTTAGTAAGGAACGTATTCCATGATCTCAAGGCCATATCCCACAATCCCGACACGTTTGGTTTGACCTGTATTGGTCAGTATCCGCATCTTACTGATATTTAGATCATGCAAGATCTGAGCGCCGATACCAAAATCCTTCGTATCCATATCAATTCCGGGGGCTTTCATAATTCCCTTTGCCTGGTTTTCCCGCAGACCCTTTAGGCGATTCAATAAATTTAAGGACTCACTGGTCTGATTAATAAATACAATGGCTCCATTCCCCTCATTATTGATGGCACGGAACATATCATCTAATTTTTGCTCGGCATTGTTGGTAAGCGTACCTAAAATATCATTGTTGACCAAGGTTGAATTGATTCGTGTAAGTACAGCATCATTGCGTTTCCAAAATCCTTTTGTTAGTGCAATATGAACTTGTTCATTGGTGGTCTGCTGATAGGCATGCAAGGTGAATTGACCAAATCTGGTCTCAATATCAAAACATTCCTTTTTTATGATCAGGCTATCGTGCTGCATACGATAGGCTACAAGATCTTCAATGGAAACCAGTTTAAGATCAAATTTTTTAGCCACTTCAACCAAATGTGGTAAGCGTGCCATAGTGCCATCTTCATTTAAGATCTCAACCAGAATGCCTGCGGGTTTAAAGCCTGCTAATCGAGCGAAATCAACAGCTGCCTCTGTATGACCGGTGCGTCTTAATACCCCACCATTTTTGGCTCTCAAGGGAAAAATATGACCGGGTCTCCCCAAATTATGTGGTTTTGTTTCGGGATCAACCAGGGCCTGGATGGTCTTTGCCCTGTCGTGGACAGATATACCGGTGGTGCATCCGCTACCAATCAGATCTACTGAAACTGTAAATTGTGTATGATGCAGTACAGTGTTGTTCTGCACCATCATTGTAAGATCTAGTTCCCCACATCGTTCTTCTGTAAGTGGAGTACAAATAAGACCACGACCATGCTTAGCCATAAAATTGATCATCTCAGGGGTTGCCTTTTCCGCAGCTGCGATAAAATCGCCCTCGTTTTCCCTGTTTTCATCATCTACAACTATGATCACCTTTCCATTGCGTATATCCTCAATGGCCTCTTCAATAGTGTTTAATTGTATTTTCTTTTCCTTTCCCACAATCATGAGGTCTTTCTTTTAAATCTTTTTCTTACCGCTTCGGCAATTATGTCCCAGACATGACCAAAGCTCATAAGCCCCCTGTCTGCAGTGGCCCTTCTCGTTAAAATAATACCCAAAGGTAACATTATTAAGGAAGAAAGCCAGGCCCCCAGAATGGGGTTAATGTTACCTTCCTTGGAATAATTCCCTGCAAAAACGCCGATAAAGTAATATGTGAGAAATAAGACAATAGCAATTACCATGGGTAAACCAAGTCCTCCTTTTCTGATGATGGCTCCGAGCGGTGCCCCCACAAAAAATAAAATTATACAAGAGAAGGCCAGGGCATATTTCTTATGTAGAGAAAGGATATGCATGTTGTAGATCTTGTACTTATTTTGGATGTCTTGTTTCTTGCCACTCACAGAATTAACAATATTTGAAATGGAACTCGTTGCAGCACTCATGATTTGGCTTTTCTGCCAATTTTGGTAAAGATCTAGTACATCATTGGTTGTCCTAACCGTATCTTTCACCTTTGTCTGGGCTAAAATGCTATCTTTCTTAGTTTTGTACTTAAATCCGGCTGAGAGCGTAGTATCATTTTCATTCAATGCGACAAAAGCCCCCATCCGGGTGGTAATGTTCTTTGAAAATGCACCTACAACAACAAGATTATTATCCTTGATAGAGTCTATGTCCTTTTTAAGTCGGGATATATTCTTCATCTTATCTGTCCGCACATTCCGCTCTTCCTCCAGGTCCTGGGTATTTTCCGGGATCTCAATGTTTATGGTATACGTTTCAAAATTTGATTTTGCAAAGGGATGTCTCTTGCGCTCATCACTTGCTTTGGGAACAAGCTCTTCGTAATAATGACCATCTGCAAGGACCAATTGTATAATATCAGAATCCTCACTGCTTTTGAGTTCTCCTGTTGCCGCTTTTATAACGGTATTGTTCTTTTGCAGGTTCGATTTTTTGTGAATGATGACATTTCTCAGGTATTTATCATTCTTTCCATATTTCTCATCAACCTTAATGTTCATGCCTTCAAAATCACTGAAAACACCTTCTTCAATGACCGCTGCCGGCTTTACCTTGGCAATATTTCGTCGCAGATTATAAATTTTTTGTTCAGAAGCAGGGATCACCGTATTGGCGAAGTAAAAGGTAACACCTCCCAGTAAGACCACCAGCACAATGACACTCAACATAGAGCGTTGTAAGGAGATCCCTGAGGCCTTCATGGCAGCAAACTCGTAGCTTTCAGCAAGAGAACCAAAGGTGAGGATGGAAGCTAAGAGGACGGTAAGCGGCAGGACCTTTTCGGTCAGATTGGGCATCAGGTAAAAGAGAAATTTCCCAATGATCACTATATCCAATCCTTTCCCGGCAATATCATCAATAAAAAGCCAGATCGTCTGGAAGATGAAAATGAACATCAGGATCACAAACGAACTTATAAAATTGTACAAGAACCGACTTAAAATGTACTGGTCTAGTATGCGCAAAGTGCTAGTTTCTTATGATGTAGTACCCTTCATCTTTATACTTGGCCTCATCAAAAGTAAATAAGGTTTTTGACAACGGCTGATTCGTTTTAAAAGAATTAACAGTAATGGTGGTCTTGGTTCCATTCTTCCCTGTCTCAATCAATTTATAGATATGTTTGGTCTGAACATCAATCCCTAACAAAATAGAAGCGATCTCAGAGTGGGTATCTATTGGAGTAAGCTTTACATACTGAATTTTCCTGCCTTGTACATTCTGAAGAATATCCCAGGCATAATTATGACCTTTTTTATAGAAGGTCAGCATTTTAGACGGGGTGATGGTATTTTCTTCTTCCGAATTATCTTCAATGGTCACTTCTTCATTCTCAGGAACAATGGTATATACCTTTTTTCCATCAAATACCTGTTGTGATCCAAGGTAATTAAACAGGTATTTATCTCCCTCCATGGTTACGTCGCCCCGGGTTTCCTGGTTAATGTTGGCCTCCTTATTCTCCAGACTATACTTAAAGTTCACTTCAATATTATCATAGCCCTTTACTTTATTGTAAACCTCATCTAGCAAAGCCTTAGCCTTTGCAGCATCCTGGGAATAACTCCCAACAGATGCAAACATCAGGAGTACTAAAATCATTATATTTTTCATGTCTTATTTGGTTTCTTCGTTTAACATTTTATCAAGGGCATAGATATCCGGAATTAATACCGATCTGGCTTTACTGCCTTCAAACGGCCCAACGATCCCAGCTGCTTCCAGTTGATCAATGATACGCCCTGCGCGGTTATACCCCAACTTAAGCTTCCTCTGAATTAATGAAGCTGATCCTTGTTGAGCCGTTACAATAACCTCGGCGGCATCTCTGAACAATGCATCCCTGTCGGAGATATCATAATCAATACCTGTGCCAGAATCTTCACCAGAGTACTCAGGAAGTAAATGTGCACTTGCATAGCCTTTTTGAGATCCAATATATTCTGTGATCTTAGCAACTTCCGGAGTGTCTACAAAGGCGCATTGTATACGGGTAACGTCGTTTCCTTGTGTAAATAGCATATCACCCCGTCCTATGAGTTGGTCGGCTCCCTGGGCATCCAAAATAGTTCTGGAATCTATCTTTGATGTAACTCTAAAAGCAATTCTGGCAGGGAAGTTGGCTTTTATGATCCCTGTAATGACATTTACCGAAGGTCTCTGTGTAGCTATGATAAGATGAATCCCTATGGCCCTGGCCAATTGCGCCAATCTTGCAATGGGGGTTTCTACTTCTTTACCCGCCGTCATGATCAGATCTGCAAACTCATCTATAACAAGAACAATATAAGGCAGGAACGTGTGCCCGTCATTGGGATTGAGTTTCCGAGCTTTGAATTTAGTATTGTATTCTTTAATATTTCGTACCATGGCCAGTTTAAGCAACTCATAACGGTTGTCCATTTCAATACAGAGAGAATTCAAGGTATGGATCACCTTGGTGTTATCTGTAATGATGGCCTCCTCAGAATCTGGCAGTTTGGCCAGATAGTGTCGTTCTATTTTATTGTATAGTGTTAATTCTACTTTCTTGGGATCTACAAGAATAAATTTTACCTCAGCAGGATGTTTTTTATAAAGCAGGGAGGTGAGAACTGCATTAAGGCCTACAGATTTACCCTGACCGGTGGCACCCGCCATGAGCAGGTGAGGCATTTTGGCAAGGTCTACCACAAAGGTTTCATTGCTGATAGTCTTTCCAAAGGCTATAGGCAATTGCATTTCTGCCTTTTGAAATTTACTGGAAGCAATTACCGAACGCATAGAAACTGTAGTGGCCTTTTTATTTGGCACCTCAATCCCTATAGTTCCTTTCCCAGGGATGGGAGCAATGATCCTGATTCCTAATGCGGCTAAGGAGAGGGCAATATCATCTTCCAGATTCTTTATCTTGGAGATACGGATCCCTGCTTCGGGCACTATCTCATAAAGGGTTACTGTAGGGCCTATAGTAGCCTTTATCTGTGCAATTCCAATTTTGTAATTCTTTAGGGTATTGACAATCTTGTTCTTATTTTCTTCCAGTTCCTCCTGGTTGATGGTGATACCACCTGTAAAGCCATGCTGCTCCAGCAGATCGAGCGTTGGAAATTTGTATTTACTCAATTCCAGGGTAGGGTCGAATTCACCAAAATCCGCTACCAGCTTGTCCGAAAGTATATCTTTTTCTTCCTTTTCCTCTGCAACCGCACTTACTTCCATGGCAATTTCATCCTCCTTGTTTACAGCTTTTGCTTCCTCAACTATTGTAGAATCATCTACCAAGGGCGGGATGTCTTTTTTATGAGTATAGGTATCAAGTTTTATTTCGGTTTCCTCTTCTTTAAGACTAGTTATAGGTTCTGCTTCCTTCGTTTTGAATTCGGATCTGACGGAAGCCGACTTCGACTTAAAAAAATGTGCAACTCCTTCCGGGGTAATTTTAAACAGGCGCACCATAATTATAGTGAGCATAAAAAGGAGAATAAGAAAAACTCCTATTTTACCAGTGTAGTCCTGAAGGAAATCATTCATTTCATAGCCAACCAATCCACCTAATAATGGCTGCTGCCCGGCAAAGAATCCTAGTGCAATGGAGGTCCAGATTAGTAGTAGCAAGCCCCAAATCCATTTGCTCCAAAGTCCTTTTTTAGGGATGCTGAGGAACATATATAGTCCGGTTAGGCATAATAGAAAAGGCAGGATAAAGGAAGCCAGGCCAAATCCTTTATACATAATAAAATGACTTACACTTGCCCCAAATTTGTTTAGCAGGTTTTTTGCTTGTTCATTGCGATTAGCAAATTCTGTGAGCAGGCTTTGATCATCTTGCCAGGTGAAATAAAAGGAGATAAATGAGAAGAAAAGCGCAATACTTAAAAATATCAATAAGCTTCCCAGAATGATCTTATTCTGTCTGGATAGCTTTAAGGATTTTCTTTTTTTTGAAGCCGTAGGTTTAGCCTTTTTTTTCTTGGTAGCCATTAATGCATGCAGTTCATGGTGTAAAAATACAAATTTACATAGGATGCTGAAGGGGAGATCGACTTAAAATATTTTTGGCAGGTAAATGATCAAACCAAGGATACTAGCAGCAACAGCCGCTATCATTACTGCTCCTGCCGAAATATCTTTTATAAGACCGATCTTTGGGTCATGATTTGGTTGTACAAAGTCCGATAATTTTTCGATAGCCGTATTCACTCCTTCAATGCCCATAACCAATGCAATAGCCAGTGTTTGTATCATCCATTCAAATCTTGAGATCTCGTAATAAAATCCGGCAATGGTAACAACCACGGCCAGCATAAATTGCAATTGAATACTGCTTTCTGTTCTGAGTAAGAGAAAAGCACCTTTTGCCGCATACACGAATCCCTTTACACGATTCTTTAGAAACGATTCTTTAGCCATTTGTAAGTGCCTCCAGGGCTTTTTGATAGTTGGGTTCGTCCACTAATTTTGGCACGTGTTCTGTATAGATCACCTTTCCTTCTTCATTAATAATAACAATGGCTCTGGAAAACAATGATCTCAAAGGTCCGTTTTTAAAAGTAATCCCATAGTCCTCTCCAAAAGATCCTTCTCTAAAATCTGACAGCATTTCTAGATGGTCTATCCCTTCTGCTCCGCAAAACCTATTTAAGGCAAACGGCAGGTCTGTAGAAACACAAAAAATAACAGTATTTTCTAAAAGTGATGCCTTCTTGTTAAATTGATGGACAGATTGAGCGCAGGTGCCTGTATCAACAGATAAAAAGATATTAAGCACTACTTTTTTGCCTTTATAATCTTTCAGCGAGGCCATGCTAAAGTCGTGTCGGATAAGCGAAAAATCTGGTGCCATACTGCCTACTTCAGGTAATTCACCAACGGTATGAGCAGTGGTGCCTCTAAGTGCTATTAATGCCATTTTAGGTATAATTTTTTAAGCCCGAAAAATAGGAAATATTTAGGGTTTATAAAGAGTACCTGGATAAAAGTTTCTTCCCAGGCCTTGATGAGAGCACATGTAATTTTTGTGAATTAGGCCGGTGTAGTTGTGGCCAATTGCTTTATCTTAATTTTGAACGCTGCAAAGAGTAGTGTCATTATAGGACTTAACCAGTTAAATATGGCAAAGACAAAATAGTCGGCCACACTAACACCTAACACTCCGCTATGATAGGCGCCACAAGTATTCCAGGGAATAAGAACTGAAGTAACAGTACCGGAGTCTTCTAGTGTCCTACTGAGATTTTCAGGGGCCAGCCCGCGATCTTCATAGGCCTTGGCAAACATTTTACCGGGAACTACGATCGCAAGATATTGGTCAGAGGCAGTTACATTTAGAGCGAGGCAACTTCCTACGGTACTGGCAAATAATCCAAAGGTGGTCTTTGCCATTCCCAATAAGGCTCTAGTGATCCTCGAAAGTGCCCCAATCCCGTCCATAACTCCTCCAAATACCATGGCACAAACAATGAGCCAGATAGTGCTTAACATCCCGGCCATTCCTTTTGCTGAAAAGAGTTCATTTAAAGTAGGGTTGTCAGTAGCTATGGAGGTTTGAATAGTGATGGCATTAAGGATCCCTTTGTAGCCATTCTCAAAAGTTAGTTCTTTAGCACCTGTTAATCCTGCAACTATATCTGGCTGAAAGAAAATGGCAAAAGCACCTCCTAACAAAGTACCTATGAGCAATGCCAGCAGTGGAGGAGCCTTTTTTATGATCAAAAGGATCACAACCAAGGGCACTATAAATAACCATCCATTGATATTAAAAGTGGCATCAATAGAGGAGAGGATATTGGCCGTATCTGCCACGCCTGATGTATCTAAATTAAATCCAATGATAATAAAGACCAATAAGGTTATAGAAATAGTAGGTATTGTGGTAATCGCCATGTAGCGAATATGATCGAACAGTTCGCCACCGGCCATTGCCGGAGCCAAATTGGTAGTATCTGAGAGGGGCGACATTTTATCGCCAAAATAGGCGCCAGATAAAACGGCACCAGCGGTCATTCCTAAGGAAATACCCAGGGCATCGCCTATGCCAATAAGTGCAATTCCAACGGTGGCTGAGGTGGTCCAGCTACTTCCGGTTGCAATGGAAATGATGGCGCAAATGATAACGCAGGCAGCAAGAAAGATAGTCGGATTTAAGATCTGCAACCCATAATAGATCATAGCAGGGATTATACCACTAACCAACCAGGTTCCGGCCAAGGCCCCAACCATCAGAAGGATCAGAATTGCTCCGGTGGTCGATTTTACATTTTCGGCTACTTCAGCCAGCATTTGTTTGTAGGAAACTTTGTTGAAAAATCCAACAACGGCGGCAACAGCACCGCCCATAAGCAGAATAAACTGATTAGATCCCCCGGTAGCATTATCACCAAAGACAAAGACGTTATAGGCTAACATGCCCACCAGGGCTACCACAGGAATAAGCGCTTCCCAGATGTTCAGCTCCTTATTCTCTACAATATGTTCGTTTTCCCTGTGTGCATTTGAATTTTTTGCCGCCATCTAGCTTGGTTTAGTTTGCTCGTAATATTACAATTTTAGCAACGGTTGTGCAAACCT
>CBDUON010000098.1:0-8414 GCA_965368835.1 uncultured Eudoraea sp.
GTAAAAAACGCAGAGTACCTCAGTTTAGTTTTCTCAATCAGGACAGTCTGCTTATAAGCAATGAAGACTACCGCGGGAAGGTGTATGTGGTTGAGTTCTTTTTTACTACTTGCCCCAGTATCTGTCCAATAATGAGTGAGAATCTTGTAGAGATACAGGATGAATTCAGAGATTTTGAAAATTTTGGCATCGCCTCATTTACTATCAATCCAGACTATGATACCCCTATGGTTCTCAAAGCCTATGCTGAGAAGTATGGTATTACGGATATGGACTGGAATTTACTTACAGGCGACTCGGAAAAAATCTATGAGCTCGCCAATGTCGGCTTTAATATTTTCGCTGCCATTGCTCCAGATGTGCCGGGAGGATTTGAACATTCCGGGCTTTTTGCGCTAGTAGACAAGAATGGATATTTACGGTCTAGAAAAGACAACTACGGCAATCCTCTTATTTATTACAGGGGAACTATTAAGCCATCTCAAGGTCAGAATTTTGAAGGCGAAGAAGAACAAATAAGTATCTTAAAAGAGGACATAAAAAAATTATTAGAGGAGTAGGATGAGTGCCGTTACATCAAAAGAAAAAAAGGTGAATAGGTGGATTTTGATCATCTCCATTTTAATCCCGCTAGTTGTGGCTATTCTATTTGGTGTACGCCTTCCAAATGTGGAACCCTTAGGTTTTCTGCCCCCTATATATGCCTCTATTAATGGACTTACCGCGCTTTTATTGATTGCAGCGGTATGGGCAATTAAGAATGGAAATCGCCAACTACATCAATACCTGATGACAAGTTGCATTGCCCTGTCACTGGTCTTTCTCGCAATGTATGTGGCCTATCATATGACCTCAGATTCTACCTCCTTTGGTGGCGAGGGTTTTATCCGGTACGTATATTATATTATTTTGATCAGTCATGTTCTTTTATCTATTGCCATCATACCTCTTGTATTACATACGTATGCAAGAGCCTATTTAAAGAATTTTGAAAGACACAAAAAATTAGCCAGGATCACCTTTCCAATCTGGTTGTATGTAGCCGTATCCGGGGTAGTAGTTTATCTTATGATCTCACCTTATTATAGCTATTAATTATAAGAATCTAGTCTATGTCCAAAAAGACCACTTTCCTGCCTAAAAAGCGAATACTCCTGGTATTGAGTATTGTACTATTACTCCCTTTTGTAGGTGAAGCACAATGCGCCATGTGCAGGGCGGTCCTGGAGGGTGAGGACAATACTGCGGTTGCAGAAGGAATCAATAATGGCATTGTATACCTAATGGCCATTCCGTATATCCTGATAGGTGCGCTTTTCTTTTTTATCTACCGAAAAATGAAATCCTGATCTTTCAAAGATTTAACATAGATTTTACAGGTTTTACTGTAACAAAATAGACCTTTATCAGTCTATATATAGTATCTCATTTTGTAAACACTAACCCAATGTTCGATCTTGAGAGGTGGCAGGAGATCTTCGATACCATCCGAAAAAACAAATTACGCACTTTCCTTACCGGTGTCTCCGTGGCATCAGGGATCTTTATGCTGGTCATACTTCTGGGTTTTGGACAAGGAATGCAGAATGGTATCAGCTATGAATTTGAACAAGATGCCACCACTATTGTGGAAGTATGGCCGGGAGTAACCACCAAGGAATACAAAGGCCTGAACCCTGGCAGAAGTATTCAATTGCGAAACAGTAATTACGAAAGTTCAAATGCCTTGTTTGGTGATAAGATAGAGTACAAATCCCCACTTATTTTTGTGCGCAACGTCTCAGTTAACTACGGCAAAGAGGCATTGGTATATGGAGTGCGAGGTGTTTCTTATGACTATCAGTTTATCGATAATGCCAAACTTGCCGAAGGGCGTTTTCTCAATTATTTTGACGAGATAAATACTGGTAAGGTCGCCTTAATTGGCAAAAAGATCAAACAAGATGTTTTTAAGGCAGTAGACACCCCAATTGGAGAATTTATCAATATTTCGGGGGTGCTTTTTAAGATCGTTGGGGTCTTTGATGAACGGGAGGAACGCGAAGAAGAACGTATCTATATTCCGGTTACTACCGCACAAAAAGTATTTAATGGGGCAGATAAGATCAGTAATATCTCCTATACTTTGCCCCCTGTAGAAAATTTTGATGAGGCGGTTATCCAGGCCGTTGCCTTTAAGAATAATTTGCGATCGCATCTTCAACAAGTACATAAGGTTGCCCCGGACGATACCAGTGCTATTCAGGTTTGGAGTGCCCTGGAGGAGGCCAAAAGATATTTTAGTCTAATAGGGAATATCAAATTCTTTTTCTGGTTCGTAGGGATCTGCACCATCATTGCAGGGGTGGTTGGGGTAAGCAATATAATGCTCATTGTTGTAAAAGAACGCACCAGGGAAATAGGTATTAGAAAAGCTTTGGGTGCCAAACCCTGGTCTATTATTGGGATGATCTTACATGAAGCGATTTTTGTAACTGCTATCTCGGGATTTGCCGGACTTATTTTCAGCATGGGATTGTTGGAAATTGTTGGGCCCTATATTGAAGTAGACTATGTGAAGAATCCGTCAGTAAATTTTAACGTGGCCCTGGCAACTGTTTTTGTGTTGATCCTTGCAGGTACTATTGCCGGATTTTTCCCGGCGTGGAGAGCTGCCCATATCCACACAATTGATGCGCTGCGTGATGAATAAAACAATAGCAATAAAGAACCATGTTTAACAGAGATCGTTGGAAAGAGATTTTGGAGGTCCTAACCAGTAATTGGTTCCGGACTGTTCTTACGGCCTTTGGCGTGTTCTGGGGTATTCTCATTCTTATTATTCTCTTGTCTGCAGGCAAAGGATTAGAGAATGGTATCAGGGCCGATTTTGGGGACATTGCCACCAATACCATGTTTATGTGGACCCGCAGCACAACCAAAGCTCATATGGGTCTCCCTATTGGTAGAAATTTTCGTTTTAAAGTTGGGGATGTAGCAACACTTAGAGAAAAATTTCCTCAACTGCGATACATTTCCCCAAGAAATCAGCTAGGTGGCTTTGGGGGCAATAACAATGTGGTAAAAGGCATTAAAACCGGGGCTTATAATGTATATGGAGATTATCCTGAGATCATAAAACAAGAACCCATGGCCATCACTGCCGGCCGTTTTCTGAACCACAATGACATTAATGCAAAACGTAAGATAGCCGTAATAGGTATGGGAGTCCGCAATGAACTTTACGACAAGGAAGAAGAAGTGTTGGGGTCTTATATCAAGATCCAGGGCGTGAATTTTATGGTGGTAGGAACTTATAAGAAACGCAGTAGCAATGGTGATGGAGAAGAGGGTCAAAAAGAGATCTATGTGCCTTTTACTGCATTTTCCCAGGCATTCAATCAGGGCAACGATGTGGGTTGGATGGCCATCACGGCAAAGGATGGATATCCCATTACGGCTCTAAAAGCAAATATTGTTAATGAGATGAAATCTGTACATAAGGTACATCCGGATGACACCAGGGCCGTAGGATTTTTTGACTTGTATGAAGAATTCAATAGGGTGGAAAGCCTTTTTGGGGCCATGAGTTTTATTGGGTATTTCGTTGGGGTCCTGGTACTCCTATCCGGGATCATAGGGGTCAGCAACATCATGTTGATCGTTGTGAAAGAACGTACAAAGGAAATAGGTATACGAAGAGCTCTGGGGGAGGATCCATGGTCCATTAAAAAACAGATTCTTTTAGAGTCAATTTTCCTTACCATCATTTCCGGTATGGCAGGAATTGTATTTGGAGCCTTATTTATCTATGGGGTGAATGCCATATTAGATGCCAATGGTCCCGTAGACATGTTTATGAATCCAAGTGTAAATCTGGGTGTAGTAACTGCAGCTCTGGTGATCCTGATTATTTCGGGTCTGCTCGCAGGCTTTATCCCGGCGCAAAGTGCTATAAAAGTAAGACCCATAGATGCCTTAAGAGCAGAGTAAAATAAATCAATCAAAATAACACGATCAAAAAATGAAAAAATCTATCACTATCATCACCTTGTTGGTCATTGTTCTTGCTTTTGGCGGGGCCATGATCTACTTATATCAGAAGAACTCTGAAGATCCTGTGGTATATGAAACAGAGCAGGCAGAAAGAAGGACCATCATTAAAAAAACGGTAGCTACCGGCAGTATCCTGCCCTTGGAAGAAGTGCTCATCAAGCCGAATATTTCTGGTGTTATAGAAGAGATTTATGTAGAAGGAGGCGATTACGTTAAATCGGGGGATATGATTGCCAAGATAAAAGTGGTGCCAAATTTAAGCGCCCTTAACGATGCTAAAAATGGGATAGAAGATGCGAGGATCAACCTGGAAGATCAGAGGCGTAATTTTGAGCGCCAAAGTGAACTCTTTTCCAAGGGCGTAGTTTCAAAAGTTGACCTGGAACGGGCTCAGGTAACCTATGACCAGGCGAAACAAGCTTATTCTGCTGCCAATAAAAGATATGACATAGTGCAGACCGGAACCACCAGAGGGCTCAGTGGTGCTGCTAATACACTAATTAGGGCAACTGTAAGTGGTATGGTGTTGGAAGTACCGGTTGAGGTAGGGAATCAGGTAATTGAGAGCAACAACTTCAATGAAGGAACTACCATTGCCGCTATTGCAGACGTGAACAAGATGATCTTTGAAGGGAAGGTAGATGAGTCTGAAGTAGGAAAGATAAAAGAAAATCTGCCCCTGGAGATAACGGTAGGAGCTATTGAGAATAAAGTATTCAACGCCGTACTCGACTATATTGCTCCAAAAGGAAAGGCCGAAAATGGGGCGATACAATTTGAAATAAAAGGAACTCTAAATAAGGGAGATACCGTTTTTATACGTGCAGGTCTTAGTGCTAATGCTTCCATTATATTAGCTCGTGCAGATGATGTTTTAGCTATTAAAGAAGCGCTTGTACAGTTCGACACGGAAACTAAAAAACCCTTTGTTGAAATAGCAACAGGGGATCAGCAATTTACCCGCAAAGATCTTGAACTGGGGATCAGTGATGGGATCTATGTTGAGATAAAATCGGGACTAACAGCGGAAGATAAAATTAAAGTTTGGAATGCCTTACAAGCAGAAGGATTTGACGGATAGGGTATTTTAACAAAATTTTTCGAGAAATATTTGTAACAAATCCACAACTTGCTAGTCTTATCGAGCGATTGGCAACCAAACACTAAAAGCACCAACCATGATTGAAATAAAAGATCTTCATAAATCTTATAAGATGGGAAGTAATTCCCTGCATGTATTAAAGGGAATCAACTTTTCGGTTGCAGAAGGTGAATTGGTAGCCATCATGGGTTCATCGGGTTCAGGAAAGTCTACCTTATTGAATATCCTGGGGATGTTAGATGAAGCAGATGAAGGAGATTATGTGCTAGATGGTATACCTATTAAAAATTTAAATGAGACAAAAGCGGCCAATTACCGCAATAAGTTCCTGGGATTTATTTTCCAGTCGTTTAATTTGATCAACTATAAGACTGCCCTCGAAAATGTGGCTCTTCCTCTGTACTATCAGAAGATGCCCAGAAAACAGCGACAGGAAAAGGCCTTAAAATACCTGGAGCAGGTAGGCCTCAAAGAATGGTCGCATCACCTGCCAAGTGAACTATCCGGAGGACAAAAACAGCGTGTAGCCATAGCAAGAGCCATGGTTGCGGAGCCAAAGGTTTTGCTGGCAGATGAATTAACAGGAGCATTAGATAGTACTACTTCTTATGAGGTAATGGAGCTTATTCAAAAGATCAATGATCAGGGCAATACCATTCTGATAGTAACTCACGAACCAGATATTGCGCAAATGTGTAAACGTATTGTTCATCTTAAGGATGGAGTGATCGTAAAAGATGAAAAAGTAAAACAAGTAAGAGCCACTGCGCATGTTTAGTAGGGATACCTGGCAAGAAATATTTCTCACCATACGAAAGAATAAACTTCGGACCATTCTTTCTGGATTTACAGTGTCTTTAGGGATACTGATCTTTGTGGGTCTTGTTGGTATGACAAACGGGCTGCAAAATACTTTTGAGTTCTTCTTCTCACAGGATGCTACCAATGTTATGTATGTTTTTCCGGGCAGAACATCTATGCCATATAAAGGGTATAAGTCGCTAAGGCAGATAGAGTTTGAAAACGGTGACCTGACAGATATCAAGAAAGATTTCCCCATGTTTATTGAATATATTTCCCCACGGATATTTAGAAGTGCCCTGGTAAAATATAAGGAGGAGTCTAATAACTATACCACTATTGGGGTTGACTGGGGGCAGCAATTTGCCGAGAAGACCATTATAATGAAGGGTCGGTACATTAACCAGGAAGATGTTAAGAACAGGACAAAGAATATAGTGATAGGCCGGTTAGTGGAACAAGATCTGTTTGGGGCCATGAATTCCATGGGTAAATTTATAGATGTTGGTGGGAGTGTTTTTAAGGTGGTAGGAGTTTTTCAGGACGATGGGGGAGACAATGAGGAGCGTCAGCTTTATATGGCCTATACCACCCGTCAATTAATTGAAAAGAACACAGATAAGATAGGACAGATCGTTATTGGCTTTAAAGAAGAATTGGGATATACGGGAGCCATGGTCTTTCAGCGCAGTCTGGAAAAATATCTGAAAGACAAGAAATTTATTAGTCCGGATGACGAAAATGGTTTCTTTGTTCGCAACGTAGCCGATCAACTAAAACAAAATCAGGATTTTGCCGGGGTACTGGCTATTATTGCTGCCTTGGTAGCCTTCGGTACTATCATTGCCGGGATCATTGGAATCAGTAATATTATGGTGTACGTAGTAAAGGAACGTACCAAAGAGATTGGGATCCGCAAGGCTATTGGAGCAACCCCGCGCTCCGTGATCTCAGTAATTCTGTTAGAATCTATCTTTATCACCACCATATCTGGCTTTTTAGGAATGATCATTGGGATGGCGCTTTTAAGTACTTTGGGTGATAAGTTAATGGACGACTATTTTATATTAAATCCGGGCATCGGCACGGGACTTGCCATTTCTGCAACTCTGGTGTTGATCCTATTTGGAAGTTTGGCCGGCTATATACCTGCAAAACGCGCAGCGAGAATAAAACCGATTGAAGCTTTAAACGACGAATAGTATGCGATTTTTATTTGATAAAAATACCTGGCAAGAGATTTTCGGTTCTATCGGAAAGAATAAAACACGTACCATAATCACCGTGATTGGGGTAACGTGGGGGATCTTTATATATATAGTGCTGGCAGGAGCCTCTAAGGGGTTAGATAATGGCTTCGAGAGAAATTTTGAGACAGTAGCCAAAAACAGCATCTTTACCTGGTCGCAATCTACCAGTATGCCCTATGCAGGCTATAAAACGGGAAGGCGATTAAATCTGAAAGTGCAAGATGCGGTAACACTTCAAAACAGGGTTCCGGAAATACAATACATAGCTCCGGTAAATACAAAAGGCGTATTTGGAGGGACATCTGCTTTAGGTGTTCGGGGCCTTAAGTCTAATAGTTACCCGGTGTATGGTTACTTCCCGGTAATCGCCAAGATGGCTACTCAAAAGATCTATGACAACGGTCGTTTTATCAATGAAGAAGATGAAGAACAGGCCAGGAAGGTATGTGTAATTGGGGAACGTACGGAGCAGGAACTTTATGAGAAAGATGAAGACCCTATTGGTACCTATGTTCGGTTAGATGGAATCTATTTCCAGGTAGTTGGTGTTGCTAAATTGACACAGAATACTCCTTTCGCCACAGATGGGGACGTATTTATACCCTTCAGTACCTTTAAAAAACTTTATAATACCGGAGACAACGCCCAGTATTTTACCATAGCTGCTTATGATGATGCCGATGTGGTGCAGGTAGAGAAAGACATTAAAGCTGTTTTAAAAAGTATACATAGTGTTCATCCCGATGATGAAAGAGCTTTTGGGGCATTTAATTTGGGAGAGATTTTTGGAAAGATCATGGGATTTGCCAACGGGCTCACCTTTGTATCACTGATTGTTGGCCTGGCTACCATTTTAGCCGGAGTCATCGGTATTGGCAATATTCTTTTGATCTCTGTAAAAGAGCGAACCAAGGAATTAGGGATACGCAGGGCTCTGGGGGCCACGCCTAACGAAGTAAGATCGCTTATCATATTAGAATCTGTCTTCCTTACCATGATGGCAGGGATCATAGGAATCATTATGGGAGCCGGAGTATTGAATTTAATAAACAATTTAACACAGGATTCAGATTTTCCTTATACCAATCCTACGGTGCCCATTCCCCTGGTCATTGGAGCATTATTGGTGATGGTGGTCCTGGGTACTTTAATAGGTCTTATCCCGGCGCAACGTGCGGTGAGTATAAAACCGATAGATGCCTTACGAGAAGAATAATAACTAACAA
>CBDUON010000099.1:0-8041 GCA_965368835.1 uncultured Eudoraea sp.
CCTCTTGTTAGCTTGCCCCACATACTGCTGATATGCTCGTACATGGTCTTTGTGGTATCTGTAACGATGACCTGTCCCGATTTAAACTGATCCGAAAAATGAGCAGAAACAAAGTCTTTCAGGGAGAAATTAGCAGCCGACTTTTCCTCATTATACATAGCAGCTAATTCAGCATAAGGTCTGTCCGGCACAAGGTCTACAAAGGTTTTGGAGTCTTTAAAAATAGCTTGTAACTGAACTTCCTTAAAGAGCTCAGTGGTGTAAAAATCGGTCGCTGAAACCTCTTTTTGTTCTTGTCTGCATCCTGTTAGAACCAGAAAGGAGAGCAGGATAAAATGATAGATATATTTCATAGGTTGGGCGTATAGATATAAGGCCTCTTCGCGGAGCCTTAATTGTTGAACTCCTAATGTTTGATAAGTCCTTTTACATAGGTACTATCTCTTTCCTTTTTAAGTGCTATGACAGGATCTATCTCCTCGTTGGGGATGGTGATGGATAAGACATAATGTGCAATCTTCCATTTCCCGTTTTCCTTTTTAAGCACGCCCGAACCCCTGCAGAGTTGCATCCAGGTATCAAGAAGCTCATCGAACCATGCTACTTTTCCGGAGGGGTCCAGATAAATGTTTCGTTGAATGGCCTTAAAATCCCATGCTTTCCCCTGATCAAAATATGGCTTGGAGAAAGCCATAAACTCAGTTTTGTTCCAAACTTCAGCTGCATCGGTGCCAATAAATATTGCGTCTTCCGTTAACAATCCAAAATAGTTTTCAAAGTTGGCTTCACCGGCGGCAACATGCCAGGTATCTATTGTAGTATGAATTATATCCTTTTCAGAAGTTTGAGCCTGAATTTGAGCGAATACAGTAATAGCAATGAAGGTGCTTAATAGTTTATTCATCTAAGAGTAATTTGGTGTCGAAAGTATTGTTTACAATCACATTAAATTGATTGCGCATGGCGTTATAGGCTTCCATCATTTCTACAGCCGGGTCTGTGGCATCTACACGGTATTCAACCGCTGCCTTGGTTTTTAGAATAAAGGTTTTCATAACCTTTTGTCTGCTCCTAACCTGTGGCAGGTCAAAAGTTGGAGGATACTCGGAATCTTCCAATGCTTTTTGTTTTTCTACCAGGTCATCTAACACAAGCGCCAGGTCTTCCGCATTTTCTACGGCAAACAACGCGTCAAAACCCGTATTCAAGGCGTTGAATTCTATCCAATTTTTTAAAATGGCAGAGGCCTTGGCATTTATGATAACCCTTTGAGGTAATGCATCAACCTTTAAAAACTGCTGCTCTTTCTTTTTGTCCGTATTTTCTCCGGCCGACTCCTGACAGGCAACTGAGAGGAGTAAAAGGAAGCATATGGACATTATTTTTTTCATAGAACGAATGTACAAATTTTAATAAAAGCTATCTTTGGAAGGAACTTCAATAATTACATTCATCTTGCAAAAATCTATTCTCATTTTAGGGGCCTGCGGCCAAATAGGTACAGAACTCACCCTGGCATTGCGGAATAGATATGGAAATGAGAACGTTATTGCAAGTGATATACGCGAAGGTGCAGATAATTCATTGTCTTCCGGACCTTTTGAGATCCTGGATGCCACTAATTATGATGCCCTGGAAGATATTGTAATGCATTATGAAGTTGAAGAGGTCTATTTAATGGCTGCAATGTTAAGTGCCACCGCAGAGAAATTTCCGGAACGAGCCTGGAGCCTTAATATGAACTCTCTTTTTAATGTGCTTAATTTGGCTAAAGAAAAAAAGATCGATAAGATCTTCTGGCCTTCAAGTATTGCAGTCTTCGGGACAAATACTCCCAAGGAAAATACACCACAGCACACCTTAATGGAACCAAGCACAGTGTATGGTATTAGCAAGCAAACGGGGGAAAGATGGTGTTCTTACTATCATGCCAAGTATGGTGTTGATGTGCGTAGTGTTCGGTTTCCGGGGCTTATTAGTTGGAAAACACAACCCGGGGGAGGCACTACAGATTACGCCGTTGAAATATATGTGAAAGCAATTGAAAAAGGCAGCTATACCAGTTTTCTAAAAAAAGGTACCAAATTACCCATGATGTTCATGGATGATGCCATTAGGGCTGCTATCGAATTAATGGAAAGCGATAGTGCTAAACTTAGTATCCGGTCTTCATACAATTTGGGGGCCATGAGTTTTGCACCCGAAGAGATCGCCAAAAGTATTCTGGAAGTGTTACCAGAATTTGCCATCTCATACGATCCTGATTTCAGGCAGGCAATAGCCGATTCCTGGCCCTGTAGCATAGATGATTCTCAGGCAAGAAAAGATTGGGGATGGAAACCCGAATTTGATCTGAAGCGAACTACTAAAGAAATGTTGGAAAATCTACGCTAAGATAGTTCTGAAGTTCTTTCTTAAACGTCCACTTTAAAGCAAAAAAGATTCTGCAGGATTTATCAGAAAGCGGTCATTAAGGGCTTCTCTCCCTAAAAGCATCTGATACTCCATGCTTTCCCTGTTTGCCAGATTGAGCTCAATGTCATAAGTGATATCGCCTATGGTCATAGGCGTCTTGATCATAAGTCGTTTTTCGGAATTTTCATTGGATGTTTTTACTCTCCTTCTGGTCAAAACAGGTGTTTCACATGTTATGGAAATAGGATTGCCGTCTAAAATATAATTAACTTCAAACCGTACCCATTTTTCCTTTTTCCTTTTAAAGGTCACAATATTGGTGGCATGTAAGGAGGAGGATTTTGCGCCGGTATCAATGCGGGCATCAATATTAAAGATCCCCAGTTCTTTAAGAGTACAACGCTCAACACTACCTATGATCTTTAGCATTTTCTTCAGGGATATAATAGCAAATTTAGTAGTTGCCTTATTTTATGACGATATGGATCGATACTCCTTTAAGAGGCAAAAACTTGCTGAGATTCTTTAAATTTTTTGAATTCCACTACATAACCGTTGGGATCTTTCTCGAAGAACGAAGTATGCTCCCCTTTCTTATCTTTTAAAAAGGTAGTCGCTACGATTGGTCCTTCACGTTTATCGGAAAGTCGATTAAAAATTGTGTCCCAGGTTTTCTCATCGAGAATAACTCCAAAATGAAAGGAGGGCAGAATGGTATCTCCAAATTTATAGGACTTGTAAATAAATGAAAATTCACCAGACTTGGTAAAAGTAATCTGATTTCCAAACAAGTCGATGTCTACCCATTGGGAAGAATGACGCCCTAATTTGGCACCGATGATGTCTATATAGAAGTTTTTAGTCTTGGTTACACTGTAGCAAGGTAAGGCAAGGTGAAAAGCGCTATTTTTCATATAGTTTTACTTGAATGTCTAATCATCGTTATCATCTTCTTCATCATCCTTGATTTCTACATCTGGGATCGCCTCCGGATCATCATCCTCAAAATCCTCGTAATCGTCTTCATCATAGTTGGCCATAGTAACCTCCAGTTTTGCACTGATCTTTACAAGGTATTTGGTGTCGTCTGTAAGAACCTCCACGGCCTCAATACGCTCGCCACTGGCATTCTTGAAAGTGATAATGTGAGCATCATCATATCCGTCCGGATATCTTTCCACCAAAAGCTTCAACACCTCTGGTGTCAGTTTTTTAAAATCTACGATTACTCTTTTTAAATTATCCATAATTACATGTCCAAAAGATAAGCAAAAATTAAAGGTGCAACAATAGTTGCATCGCTCTCTATTATAAATTTTGGGGTGTCAATCCCCAATTTACCCCAGGTGATCTTTTCGTTTGGTACGGCCCCGGAATAACTGCCGTAGCTGGTAGTGCTATCGCTTATTTGGCAGAAATAGCTCCAGAAGGGTGTCTCTGTTCTTTCCATATCCTGATATAGCATAGGTACAACACAAATAGGAAAATCGCCCGCTATTCCGCCGCCTATCTGAAAAAAGCCAATGCCTTTTGAGGAATTCTCAGTATACCAATCGGCCAGGAAGGTCATATATTCAATCCCTGATTTCATAGTAGAGGCTTTTAACTCTCCTTTTAGGACATAGGAGGCAAAAATATTTCCCATGGTGCTGTCTTCCCATCCCGGGCAAACAATAGGCAGGTTCTTCTCTGCTGCCGCATACATCCATGAATCTTTGAGGTCTATTTCATAATGTTCCTCTAACACACCAGAAAGTAGCATCTGATACATAAATTCATGAGGGAGATAACGTTTCCCTGCCTCTTCAGCTTCTTTCCAAAGAGCATGGATATGCTGCTGTAGTCTTCTAAAAGCTTCCTCCTCCGGGATACAGGTATCTGTTACCCTGTTTAGACCCTTTTCTAACAACCCCCACTCATCCTGAGGGGTCAGATCACGATAATTTGGGACACGTTTATAATGTGAATGGGCCACCAGATTCATGATATCTTCCTCCAGATTGGCTCCGGTGCATGAAATAATGTGCACCTTGTCCTGGCGGATCATTTCGGCAAAGATCTTTCCCAGTTCGGCTGTACTCATGGCGCCGGCCAGGGACACCAACATCTTTGCTCCATTGGCTAGCTGGTCTTCATATCCTTTAGCTGCATCAACTAATGCTGCTGCATTAAAATGAAGATAATATTTTGAGATAAAATCCGAAATGGGCCCTTTATTCATTTTCGTCATCAAATTTAGACGCTGTATTATTTCCAGCGTTATTCGTCAAGTCGTATGTATTATCATATTCATCCTCTACATCTTCATTCATGAATTTATAACTAAGCATTTTGTAATACAACTTCGCAGCCACAAAATTTGACGATCTTTCATGTTCATTGGGACATAGCTCTACCAGATCGAATCCTACTACATTCTTCTCTTCAAAGACCTGTTTTAAAAATTCCAGGGTTTCGTACCATAGCAGCCCACCCGGTTCCGGGGTCCCTGTTGAGGGTAAGATGGAAGGGTCCAGAGCATCCAGGTCAAAAGTGATAAAGACATTATCTGTCAGCAATTCAATTACTTTATCCATCCAGTATTCATCAACTACCATTTCATGGGCAAAAAAGGTTTTTTCTTTGTCCATTATTGTCATTTCAATGGCATCCATACTTCGGATCCCTACCTGGACCAGGTTGGTATTCTGACTGGCCTCATACACCGCACAGGCGTGATTGTATGGGGTACCGTCATACGATTCCCTTAGATCTGCATGAGCATCTATATGTAATACTGTAAGATTGTCAAAGCATTCATTGAAGGCCCGGATAGAACCAATAGAAAGAGAATGTTCCCCTCCTACGAGCGTTACAAATTTGTTTCTTTTGATATAGTCTTTTGTTCTATTGTGGACACTGTTGACCATGGCTTCTGGAGATGATAACTCTGCAATCGCTTCGGCTACATACACCCCTTGTTTGTACACTTCGGTCTCTGTTTCTATGTCGTATAATTCCATATTCTCTGAAGCTTCCAGTAGTGCCTCAGGACCCTTGTCTGCTCCTTTCCCCCAGGTGCTTGTGCCGTCATAAGGAACGGGGATAAGAACCACTTTAGATTTCTCGAGTTGTGCGAATTCATCCGGAATTCCGGCGTAATTCTTAGTTGTCTTCATATCCTAATATTTTAAGCATTTCAGATGCTTTTTGTTGTTCACTAAATAGTTTTGTCACCAATTTTCCGTTCTTATCCCGGTCTATCAATAAATGTTTCGGTGTAGGAATTAGGCAATGCTGCAATCCTCCAAAACCACCTATAGATTCCTGATAGGCTCCGGTATTAAAAAAGCCGATATACAATGGTTTTTCCTTTTTAAATTTAGGTAAATAAATGGCATTCATATCCTGAATGCTATTGTAATAGTCATCGCTGTCACAGGTTAGTCCTCCCAGTAACACACGTTCATATTCATCGTTCCACCGATTAATAGGTAGCATAATAAAGCGTTTATTGATGGCCCATGAATCTGGTAATGTGGTGATAAAAGAAGAGTCGATCATATTCCATTTTTCCCGATCGTTTTGTTGTTTTTGATAGAGCACTTCATAAATAGCACCTCCGCTTTCTCCTACCGTAAAGCTGCCAAACTCCGTAAAGATATTGGGTACAGGGATATCTGCCTCCTTACAACTGGTATTGATCTGGTTAATGATCTCGTCAATCATATACTCATAGTCATAGTCGAATGCCAGGGAGTTCTTGGTGGGAAATCCGCCTCCTATATTTAAACTATCCAGAGAAGGGCAGAGTTTTCTCAAGCGTACATAGACTTTAAGGCACTTAACAAGTTCATTCCAATAATACGCATTATCTCGTATTCCGGTATTGATAAAGAAGTGGAGCATTTTTAATTCCACTTTTTCATTATCCCGGATCTGGTTTTCATAGAAAGGAACTATATTTCTATACCCTATTCCCAATCTTGAGGTATAAAACTCAAATTTTGGTTCTTCTTCAGAAGCAATTCTGATCCCTATTTTAAAAGGTTCATCTATAGCATCACTTAAGAGATCAATTTCCTCATAATTATCAATGATAGGAATGCAATTCTGATGGCCTTTGTTTATAAGATCAGCAATATTCTGAATATAAAGATCTCTTTTAAAGCCATTACAGATCACATAGGTAGAATCCTTGATCCTTCCTTCCTTTTTAAGCTGATTTACAATATTGATATCAAAGGCCGAGGAAGTCTCAATATGAATATCGTTCTTTAAGGCTTCATGCAATACATATTCAAAGTGCGAGCTTTTTGTACAATAACAATAAATATATTTTCCTTTGTAATTATGCCTTTCTATTGCCTTGGCAAACCACTCTTTTGCCCGATTGATATTCTTTGAAATCTTTGGCAAATACGTAAACTTTAAGGGAGAACCATATTGTTCTACCAGGGACATTAATGGAATGTCGTGAAAACGCAGATTGTCCTCATCCAGAGTAAACTCCTCCTGAGGAAAATAATAGGTTTGATCTATAAGATCAATGTATTTAATATTCATTAATTGCAGGTGTGGATATCACAAAGTTTTGTACTGGCTTTTTAATGCGATATAAGTTATATGTATGTCCTAAATTTATTATCAATTTCCATGGTGTAAATGAAATCAAAAAAAAGTAAAAATCAAGAATTTTAAGGCAATTTTACTAAGCAAATAATAGATTTATCAAATTGAACTCAAAAATAGCTATTACAAAGGGAAAAACACTGGTAAAAAAGCTCATCTATTTGTATCTTAGTACTTTAAGAAAATAGCTATGAAAAGAGTTTTATTTGGGTTTTTAAATACGATAGTAGTACTGTTTTGCGCATGTTTTATGTCGGCCCAGCCTGCACCCGGAATATATCTCGGTGCTGATAGTGATCGTTCTAGTGTATTTCACGAGGTCAAAATAAATAATAATTACTTGATACATACCGTTTATAAACCTCTTCCTGCGGGATTTGGATTTATTCAAACTACAGGCGGCTACTATACGGCCAATGCGGATTCCCTTTATGTTGATTTCGAATTTAATTCGAACTTTGATAATGATTCTAGTAAGCAAGCCCGTTATGGATATAGTATGACTGGAGACACTTTGATTCTTAAAACTCCATCAATATTGGTCCTTATTCCTGCTCAAAAGAAGAAGCAAGATCTGGATGGCACCTGGCTCTTTGCCACCAGAGGACCAGATACCGGACAGGAACGAAGAGGTAATGAAAGTCCGAGGAAGACCTTAAAATATTTACAAGACGGATACTTTCAATGGATCGCCTATAATACAGAAACCATGAAGTTTTCCGGTACGGGAGGTGGGCGCTACAGTGCTATTGATGGCAATTATACTGAGACAATTGCCTATTTCTCAAGGGATAATTCCCGGGTAGGGGCTATGTTAGATTTTAAATATGAACTAAAGGGGAATGATTGGCATCATACGGGAAAAAATAGCAGAGGAGAACCGATGTATGAAATATGGGCAAGAAGGGAATAAGGTATATTAGGAATTATCGATGTCTGATTTTCCTCCTGTTTTTTTAAGAAGCTTTATTCGGGATATTTCCACCCCTTTATCTATAGGTTTCAGCATATCATA
>CBDUON010000100.1:0-7920 GCA_965368835.1 uncultured Eudoraea sp.
GCTGGGAAAGACGGAGCAACAGGACCGCAAGGATCACAAGGAGATAAAGGTGAGACCGGTGAACAGGGAATACAAGGACTGAAAGGTGAAAATGGAACAAACGGACAGGACGGCGCTGATGGTGCAACAGGACCGCAAGGAATACAAGGATTACAAGGAGATACAGGCGCTACTGGACCAAAAGGAGATACAGGTGAGACTGGTGAACAAGGTATACAGGGAATTGCAGGAGAAACAGGACCAAAAGGAGATAAGGGTGAAAAAGGTGAAACAGGATTACAAGGACCTGCAGGAGTGGATATAACTAGCCAAAATTTAAACTTTAACAATGGAAATGTTGGTGTTGGCACTTCAACTCCAACTTCATCATTACATGTAACTGGTTCAATAGCGGCTCCTATTAGGAGAACTGCTGTAAATACCACCTTAGATGATAATGACTACACCCTGGTAATGACAGAGAAAAATCTAACTATAACCTTACCACCTGCATCTAACAGCTCCGGGAGAATCTATATTCTCAAAAACATTAGCAAAGGTAATAATATAACGAGTATTCATTATATCTGTAACAAAGGTGGCCTCCAAAATGCCTTAAATAAAAATAAAGCAATTTGGCTGCAAAGTGATGGAACAGATTGGCAACAGATTAATATTCAGTAATAATTTAAAAAATTATAGTGTTGAATTATAAGTATTTATTATTTCTCGGAGTATTATTTTTCTACCATCCATATCTGTCATCAGGACAAGGAACATTTCATAATTTTGGTAATGTTGAAGTCCATAATGATGGTGCGGTTGGATTTCATTCGAATATGGTTAACGATGGTGTATTTGCCGAAAGTAAAGGTTCGGTAGGCTTCTTTAATGAGAACCAATCCTTAATTTCGGGTGCTTATAGTCCTTTATTTTTTGATCTTGAAATAGCAGTTGAGAATAATCTTTTTATAGACGTACCAATTACAATAAGTAATTCACTCCATTTTATCTATGGGGATATTAAAACACCAAGAGATAATAAGAGCGTCTATGTACAAATGTTAAAGAATGCATCTTATGAGGGGGTGGTTGATCTTTCTAAAATAGACGGGCATGCTGCCATAAAAGATCAAAGAGAATTTACTTTTCCTGTAGGATATCAAAACAAATTACGCCCTTTAGGTATTAGATTTATTGATGACATATTCTTTGCAAAGTGCAAATACTATCATGAGAATCCAAACAATCCGGAAAGCTTGTATGAAAGTTTTGATACTTCTAAAAAACTCATAAGTATAGGTGAAATTAATTCGACTGAATTCTGGAGTCTTACAACTTCAGGTATTATTCAAATAACTTTGGAATGGGATGCAGAAAGTGAACTTTTCTCGATAATTGATAATATGGAAAACGCTATTGTCGTTGGTTGGAGCAAGAACAAAGAGCAATGGGAAAATCTCGGTAATGCCCTTATTGAAGGAAGTCCTACAACTGGGAAAGTAGGCTCTAATCCATTCAATGCCAATGATTATAATATTTTTACAGTAGGGACACTTTTTGCATTAAATGATAATATGTCTGCCAATTATGTAATAACGCCAAATTCAGACGGAACCAACGATAATCTTGTGATGGAGATAACAAGCCAGTCTCCGAATAATAAACTAATGATTTATGACCGAACAGGCATATTAATATACGAAAGGTCCAATTATCAAGATGAATTTAATGGTATTGCGAATAGAGGATCGGGCACAAAATTACTCCCAAAGGGCACTTACTTCTACCTTCTTGAATTACACGATTTAAACATCGAACATCAAGGCTACTTCTACATCCATCGCTAAAAGTTTATTTAGTTTTTCAATTAAGAGGTCTACCCTATTTTTAATAGGAAAGTAGTAATCACAAAAGAATACTTATCTAAGAATTAATTTCTTGCTATCGTTAATTAAGATGGCGTTCAAGCTAATTGCCAAATAGAATATTATATTAAAAATACATCAGTAAAACATATCTGCCGTACGTGGCAAATTATTGAATGTTTTAATAGTTAATCCAATGTACGTGATACTAAAATAGACAAAAACAGAAAAAACAAAACCCACCAATTAGGTGGGTTCTTATAATTATTAGAATTCGTTTCGTCTTAGTACGTAATAGTTCCAACAAGCTCCCAGGTGGCTCCTTCGGGTCCAAAGACACCATTTACTATGAATATTTCTGCGGTAGCCCCTTCAAACCTTCCTGTTCCACTTACTATAACTGCGGGGATAGGAAGACCATCTTCGCCTAAGGTATTTGTAAAAGTTCCGGTAGTGTAGTCAATTTGGGTTTCGTCCTCATCATCAACATACGTATTGGGAAAATCAATAGTGACCTTCTCATAGAGGACAAATTGATCTCCATTGGCTGCTACATAGTATACATTAAATTCAGTGTTGAGTTGTGCAAAAGTATCTAAATTGATAAAACAACTAATTGGAACGCCAAAACTTCCAGAAATAGGCTCCATAGCTATTTCATCAAATTTGGATCCTTGTTGAAGTTTTCCCAAGTGCGACATATTTCCACCGATAACATTCCTGGTTAACGGGAATCCTGCTTCTTCCGGAATACATAATAAAACATCCTCCGCTTGTTGGTTGGGATCAGCAAAATTAAAAAGTGTTGCTTTTAAAGGCCTCGCCTTTTTACCTTTTTTTGCCTTTTTACCTTTTGCAGTTTCAGCATTTAAGTTTTCTGTACCATCCAGCTCAGAGTCCAGGACCGTTTCCTGGCTGCAGGAAAAGACCACCATAAGTAAAGCCAGCATGGCCAGCTTAAACATCGCTTTCAGACTACTTTGGGTTTGTGTTTTCATAATTTCTGTGTTTTAATAATATAAGGTAAGAGCTTTGAAATCAACGTTTTAAAACAGAGCTGTATCCTTATAAATTGGTTGGTTTTAATAGTAAATAAAATAATAAAAAATAAGAATTAAACTTGAAGTTTTTGGACGAGGTCTGGCTTTTATTGTCCGTAACTACTAATTAATTTATCAAAGACCAATCCACTTAAAATGATTAGCACCTTTGAAAACTAAAAAGGCACCTATTTAGGTGCCTTTTACAATTGATTATTATTTAATTATTGACCCATGCTATTTATCAGCTTTCCTGAATAACGCTTTGTAGTATTCAATATTTTTTTAATAGATTCAAAGAAACTACTCCAGTTCAAGGGCATCGAATTCAATTCTGAGGCTATTTTTTGTTTTTTGAATCCTTCTAAACTAACATCCTTATTACGGTTTACATCTATTCCATTTTTTACAGGAAGATCCATAAACTCAGTCTTATTAAATATGAAAGGATTTGTATGAAACATTGTTGGGTAATATGTTATTTTACTCATAATAGCATTTTTTAATTTACAGGACAAAATTCCAACAAATGCAGCTCGTATAAAACAAGGATATTTTCCACTTTCTATGCTATATTACCCTATATACTTTATTATTGTGTAAACCAGAGTTAATATTCATTATATATAGGAATATTTTTTTTAACCTACTGAACAAAACGGTTTGCCTATGACCTTTAAAAACAAACTGCATGTTCTTAAGGGAATATCAAAAGTTCAATACCATAAATTCCGGCTTTTTTATGCACTTTTGATACCTCAGTACTGCGTACCATATGGATCAGACACTAATTGACAAAGTCAGGAATCATTTTCTGGAGCAATTCCAGACCTCCCCTGTTATGGTCTTCTCTCCCGGGCGTATTAATTTAATTGGGGAACACACAGATTACAATAAGGGGTATGTGTTTCCCGCGGCTATTGATATGGGCATAGTGATGGCCATCCAAAAGAGCAGGGACCCCGGTTGTACGGCCACCGCCATTGATGTCTCAGAGACCTTTAGCTTTTTACCAGACGAATTAGCCCCTATTTCTGGTGGGGGATGGCAAAACTATATCATGGGAGTAGTAAGTGAACTTCAAAAAAAAGACAAAAAAATACCTCCCTTTGATGTGGTTTTTGGAGGCAATATTCCCCCGGGTGCCGGACTTTCATCATCAGCTGCCCTGGAAAATGCCCTGGTTTTTTCCCTGAATGAACTATTTCAGCTGGGCTTCTCTAAGATGGAAATGAGCCTACTCTCCCAGGCGGCTGAGAATAATTTTGTGGGGGTGCAATGCGGTATCATGGATCAATTTGCCAGTATGTTTGGGGAGAAAGATTCTGCCCTGTTTCTGGATTGTAAAACCATAGAAGCTGAAGTGATCCCCATTCCTAATGATGAGTTTTCCCTTCTTTTGTTAGACACCAAGGTTAAACACAGCCTGGCAGATAGTGCCTATAATGAACGGCGTGAAGTATGTTATAAAGTAGCTCAGCAACTGGGCGTTGCCTCTCTTAGAGACCTTGATACGCATACATTATTAGAAAATAAGAACCAATTCGCGGAAGACAGGTATCAAAAAGCCCTTTTTGTACTGGAGGAGAACACTCGTGTGCTAAACGCCGTCACTGCTTTGAGAAATAATGATTTCAGGGCATTTGGAATTCTATTATTTGAATCCCATAAAGGCCTGCAACACCAATACAAGGTAAGTTGTGAAGAACTCGATTTCCTGGTAGATATAGCCAGGAAGTCTGAAGAAGTTTTGGGAGCAAGAATGATGGGAGGTGGTTTTGGAGGCTGTACCCTAAACCTGATTAAAAAAGATAAGGCAGAAGCTTTTACTAAAAAAGCGAATGAGAAATATAATACCCGTTTTAACCGCTCCATAGCCTCATACCAGGTAACACTTAGCGAGGGAACCAGACTCATACTTTAGTACGCTTATTCAATCTTTCCTTGACCATATCTTAATTACCAGGAGTAAACTCCATTCAAACATGAACTCCCTGGTACCATGATTTTTCCAATGTAATGCATGTTACAAAGTCTTTTATTTATATAGTTTAATTTTATCATAACAATCAGAAACAATAATTAAAAACTATATTATAATGAATGAAAATTTAGTTCAACAGCCGGTGATATCTATGCCAAGAATTGGTGATCAGGCACCAGATTTTGAAGCAATCACCACCAAGGGCAAAATTAAAATGTCCGATTTTGCCAAAGATAAATGGATGGTAATGTTCTCACATCCTGCAGATTTTACCCCGGTTTGTACTACCGAAATGAGTGGCTTTGCCATTAGGAAAAAAGAATTCGAGGCCTTTAACACAGAATTATTGGGCCTGAGTATCGATAGTGTACACGCGCATCTTGGCTGGGTTCAAAATGTACGTGAAACCACAGGGGTATATTTTGATTTTCCCATCATTGCGGACATAGACATGAAAGTATCCAAACTATATGGCATGCTGCAACCCAATGAAAGTGAAACCTCAGCAGTTAGAGCTGTATTCTTTATAGATCCATCAAAGAAAATACGATTGATCATGTACTATCCCTTAAATGTGGGTAGAAATATGAATGAAATTTTACGAGCTCTGGAAGCATTGCAAATATCCGATAAGTATAACGTAGCCATGCCATTAGACTGGAAAAAAGGTGATAAGGTAATTGTACCACCACCAAAAACTTTGGACGCACTTAATGAACGTTTAGCAGATAAAACCCTGGAGAAAGTGGAATGGTATCTAGCCAAAAAAGAGATCTAAATCACCCTACTATGCAGGCAGTGTTTTTAGCCCATATGACTATGTCTGAGTATATTAATCATTTTAAACTGCAGACAAAAGGATTGTTATTCAATACTTTTGTAAAATCTCCCAAAAAGTAAACAGACTAGCCGGGTTTGAGTTTGTTTTTATTGGTTGGATGATAAAAGACACTTACCTAAGGGTTAGTGTCTTTTACATTTTATAATATCCTTATAATCATTGCTAAAGTGAAAGAAAGCAACAATGCTTTTCACATGGCATTCAATAGCATATTTTCATTTATTGACCTTCATCTTCTTCATAATATCTTTCAACATTTCTACTTCATTTTTATAAAAATTAAAAGCTATTGTTACTTGGACAGTATACTTAGTAAAGAACTTTTTACCAACGCAATTCCCAGCCATGTTAACCCGCTTTCACTTTTGCTAAGATGATTAGAAACACTTTGTAAATTGGTTTTTTTTCTTATGTAACACAGGTAGCGTTCTATATGCTTATTATATCGGAAATTAGTGTATAATTAAAATATTATACCCATGAAAAGAGCACTTATGTTAATGGTGTTTGCTGTTCTAGGAACTGCTGCACTTACTGCCCAAGACCAGGATAAATATCAGGACCGGGACCAGGATCGTTTAATGATGGTCGATGGGGATGTCCTGCATATTAGAGATCGTGATCAAATCCGATTACAGGAACCTATCACCTTGAGTGATGGTACAATTGTTAATCCGGATGGCTCGTTTATGACCAGAGATAAAGACAGGCTACGCTTAAATGATGGCGAATGTCTGGATAGTGATGGTGTAAGATATCGCAATGAATACCAATACAGATATAAGGTACATCAGGAAAATAAGGGACTAAATATGGCCCAAATTCAGGAACGCAACCAAAAAAGATACCAGATTATGATGATAGAAGGGGAAGCCTTTCAAATTATGAACCAGGAGCAAAATCGCATCCAGGATCAGGTAAATCTAGGTAATGGAATTTTTGTTAATCCTGATGGCAGCTACCAAAACCAAAAACGCCAGCAATTGCACTTAAAAGATGGTGAATGTATTAATATGGACGGAGCAATGTTCAAAAATACCTATCAACACAGGAAAGTTATTACTCAGAAAAAAATGATGGGCAATAAAACCAAGATGATGAAAAAAGGCGTTAAAAAAGCAACAGGGAAAAAAAGTAGCTGATAATTAGTGAGGGGCAGGTTAGGAAAATTTAAATCATTGGTTCCTCTTCACCTGCCCTTCTTTCTAAATCTTCTCTCCAATGCGAATCAACTTAGGACTCGGATTTCTCCTACTTCTATTCTTGCAAGTCAATCTTAGTGCGCAGAGCACTAAGAATTCGGTTACAGGTAAAGATGCCAGTAGTGAATCCTACTTTTTAACAGATGTTAGTTTTATAAATGATGCAGTATTTATGGGCAGACGAGATTCAATTGCAGCCCCCTACATTTATCCTTCTGTTAGTTACTTTGACAAATCGGGGTTTTTCGCAGATGCTTCCTTATCCTATCTTACCAGTTCCGACGAGAACCGCATTGATTTGTTTTTAATAAGCACTGGATTCCTTTTTGAATGGAAAAAATGGCATGCAGGAATCTCTGGAACTGCCTATTTTTACAATAAAGACAGCTATAATGTGCGGTCAGAAACGGTAGGGGACCTCTCCGGATTTCTGACTTATGACCTTAACATTATGGACGTGTCACTACTTGCCAGCACCTTCTTTAACAATGGAAGCTCGGCCGACATTTTTGCCGGGTTGATGCTGGATAAACCCATTTACAGCAGTGATCGTTCCTTTGTGATAGATCCTAGCCTTAAAATTTACGCAGGTTCGCAATATTTTTACGAAGAATATTATAATACCAGCAGGTTAGGCAACCGTAAAGGACAAGGCGCAGGGAGCGGAAATACCCAACCTCTGTTTACCAACCTGGTGGAGATAAAAGAAGCTTCCAAGTTTCAGGTATTGAATATAGAGGTAGGACTCCCGATGCAATATCAACATAAACACTTCATTTTTTCCTTAACCCCGGTTTTAGCCTTGCCACAAAGCAGTGCTACCATTACCACCGAAGACGCGGTAATAACCGAGGAACTAAAAAGTACCTTCTATTTTTCGGCCGGTATCAGTTACTGGTTCCATCCAAAAAAGACACAAAATTAAATGTTCCTTAAACGATAAAATGCAGTTAAAATGACAAAAAAGGCCATTCTATTAACAGTAGCAGGGATCGCAATTGGTGCG
>CBDUON010000101.1:0-7862 GCA_965368835.1 uncultured Eudoraea sp.
TGTTTATGAACGATCTGGTTAAAGCAGGAGGTATAGCCGGTATAGGTAGTCACGGGCAATTACAAGGCCTGGGTTACCATTGGGAATTATGGTCTGTGGCAAGTGGAGGAATGGAGAATCATGATGCCTTAAAAGTAGCTACAATTCACGGAGCTACTGCTCTTGGGCTGGAAACCGATCTTGGAAGCATAGAAGCAGGGAAACTGGCAGATATTCTGATCATGGATCAAAACCCGTTAGATACTTTGAGGAATACAAATACGCTCACCCATGTTATAAGGAATGGAACAGTGTATAGTTCAGATACCTTAGATGAGGTTTGGCCAGCGACAAAAAAAGCAGCAGCTTTTACCTGGCAGACAAAGAAACCTGCCGGACTTCCGGGAACGGATAAATAAATTTATGCATTTAAAAAGGACGTCATTGACGTCCTTTTTAGTTAGCGGGAAGTATCCTTGATAAAATCTGACACATCCTTTTTAAACTGTGCCATGGAAGGTGGATGCGTATACATCATATGTCCGGCCTCATAATATTTCATCAGGATGTTTTCCTTGATTTCCTTGGTTAGCCCTAAATGGTTGATACTGTGTTCTACCCCATAAAAAACAGTGGCAATATCATATATACCATTCAGGATCAAGACCTTCATATTAGGGTCCTTAGACATGGCTTCTGCCATATCGATCCCTGTATTAATGGCCGCTTGGGTACCCCAACTGTTATTGCCCACATGCGTCCAATCCCATTTAAATCCTTTTCTTTCGTAGGCTGAGGTAGCGTAATTCAAAGACTTGTTTACCTTGAGATCCCTGTATAAATAATCGAGAAATCCGGTAATATAAGCTGGTGAAATCGCATCACTTTGAGGATCACTATTTCCCTCCTGAGCCAACGGATCCTGATTTATGCCTGTGAAGCGTGAATCTAAACGGCCTACCAATTCTCCTTGTTCCCTGCCGAATTCAGCGAAAAATTCGCCGTTAGTTACCCGCAGATCGGCCTTCATCCAATAGTCCGTGCTGGTACCTGTGTAAGCTGCTAATTTAGCTGCCACAGATCTTTTATCCTCCGCATTTATCATATCGCCTTTAAACAAGGCAGGGGTATATACTTCTTCAGTAAATGTTCTTATCTCGTTGAGATAGTCATATACATTTTCCGGTTTATTCTCTACCCTGTCATGGTACCATGCAGTGGCTGCATAAGTAGGGAAATGAACAATATAGGGGAGGTCGTCATTTGGCGGAAAAAGCAGCGTTCTTAGGTCGAATACTGCAGATACCATGATCACCCCGTTCATGGCGATACCATCAGCAAGCAATTTGTTCATCAGCCCGGCATTTCTGAATGTACCATAGCTTTCGCCCAGGAGGTATTTTGGACTGTTCATTCGGTCGTTTTCTATCAGGAATTGTTTGATGAAAAGAGAAAGACTTTTTATATCCTGATCTACTCCCCAAAAATCCTTGAATTTTGCCTTTCCTAAAGGCACACTTAGTCCGGTTCCCACCGGGTCTATCATCACAAGATCAGCCACATCCAGGATAGAATAATTATTATTGACCAGTTGATACGGCGCAGCAGGGGTATAGTCCGGGTCATTAACTACAATTCGCTTTGGCCCTAAAATACCCATATGGAGCCAAAAAGATGAAGAACCAGGACCTCCATTGTAGGCAAATACTACAGGCCTTTTTCTGGTGTTATTATCCCGCTTGTCTCCCTTGCTGTAAAAGGTATGGCCCATTAGGGCCAGGGGTTTGTTATTTTCATCACGTACCTCAAAAGTTCCTGCCTGAGCCGTTAGATAGATGGTCTTGCCATTAATAACCACACTCTGCATGGTTGTGGAGACTTCCGCTTTAGGTACTGTGTCTTGCTCAGTTTGTGGGTATATCAGGCCAATATACAGCAAGGCAATAAATGTCAATAGGGTTCTCATAATGGGTTGGTTTTAGTTATCAATTTTTCTTTAATCTTTTTTTCAATCTTTAAGGATCTCCTTGTAGGCTCTATTGCTCTTTACCCAATCTATCCTCGGGGAGGCGTAATATTTTACATCCATCATATCAAGAAACGGAGTCTGATTGGCAAGTCGAACTCTAAAGTTTTCCCAATCCCTGTTTTCTTCCAGACTCCAGCTCAATTCAGAATACCCAATGACCCTTGGAAAGGCAAGATACTCTAATTCATCAATGTTGCTGATCGTTTCTGACCATAATGGCGCTTCTACCCCAAGGATCATGTCTTTTGGAATTTGATCTACATAGGTCTCCGGGGTCCAAACATAAGCAGTATCCACAGGAATATACGCGGCCCAATGAAGTCCGTGTTTAGATAAGGTATCGTACTGCATATCTAGATAGGTTTTTTTAGCGGGAGAAAGTATCACTTTCATGCCTTTATCAATGGCCATTTTGGCATTTCGTGCATTGTCCCAGAATTGAGCTATGGAGGTGCTATCAAGATCGGCCTGGGCTACCTCGTCCCATCCTATCATTTGTTTTCCATGCTTTTGAACTATCTTTTCTACCCTGTTTACAAAGTACAGGTAGTCTGCTTTTTTAGTAGCGTGACTTTCGTCCCCACCAATATGAAAGTATGGCCCGGGGGTAATGGCACTGATCTCACGCACAACATCATCAATAAAGGAATAGACGGTATCTTTTCTGGTATCAAAGGTGCTGAAGCCAACGCGCGTTCCCTGGTATAACTGAGGCGTTTTTCCCGTGCCATCTAAAAAGGGGTAAGAGACTGAGGCAGCATTCGTATGCCCGGGCATATCAATTTCCGGAACAATCATCATATAGCGTGCTGCAGCATAGGCTACAATGTCTTTATAATCCTCTTGTGTAAAAAATCCTCCGGCCTCTCCGCCTACTTCTGTACTGCCGCCTATTTCAGTGAGCTTAGGCCAGGATTTTATTTCAATTCGCCATCCCTGATCATCGGACAGGTGCAGATGCAAGACGTTTATTTTATAGTATGCCAGAAGATCAATGTATTTTTTTACATCCTCTACGGAGAAAAAATGTCGCGCCACATCTAACATGGATCCGCGGTATTCAAAGTTAGGATGATCTTCAATAATACCGGTGGCAATAGGCCATATGGAGTGTTCTGCGAGAGTATCATTGCTGATCTCAGGAATAAGTTGTCTTATGGTTTGTACTCCTCTAAAGGCGGCTTTAGCTGTTGGAGCTTCCAGTATCAAGGAGTCTTTACTTATAGTAAGCGTATACGCCTCGTCATTAAGCCATGGTTTGTCTTCCTTCTGAAAGAGATAGATGACGGCCTCATTATTCTGGCTTTCTTCAATACTTGTGTCTAGTCTTAATCCTGTTTTTTGAGCGATCTTATCTGTGAGATAGCCAGCCACTTCTTGCAAGCTGTCATTGTTAGGACTGATTTCTATTCGTGTGTATTGATCTAACCGAAATCCGCTATTTGTTGCAATTATTGAACTGGGCATAGGGATCAGATTTTCACTTGTGAGATCTGATTCCGGCATTGGGATTTCTTTTTTCGGAGCCTCGCATCCCACACTTATAATAATACTTAGAACTGCAATTATAATAGTTAACCTTTTGTTCATTTTGTTCATATTTTAGTTTAGAAATGGTTTGAGTACCTCGTACCAGAGGTCATACCCTTTTTGATTCATATGTAAGCCGTCTTCGATAAATAAACTTTCATTAATACCTTCATTCTTCAACATACTATCCCAAACATTGGCATAGGCTACCTGGGGAGTTTGTTCTGCGAATTCCTTTATTTTTTCATTAAGTCTGTGATAGCGCCTTTTTAAATGCCAGCGAACTATACTAGGTTTTGCTGAGATTAGAACTATTTGTGTATCCGGATGCTGCTGCCAAATCTTGGCTATGATCTTTTTGGTTGTTCTAAGGATTCTATTCGTTGATTTCCTATAATAGATATCGTTGTCTCCCTCATAAATAAAAACCATCTTCGGATTATAAGCAAGTACTAGGGGTTGGAGATGTTTAAGAAGATCACGCGTTTGCGATCCGCCAAATGCTGTGTTCAGTATCTGGCGATCGGGAAAAAGATCTTGAAGTCCTTCCCATAATCGCACACTAGAACTACCTGTAAAAACTATGGTTTCTTTCTTCTTATCCCAAATACTGTCATTTTTTTGGACTATCAAGGCCACTTCTTCAGTAAAATCCTCCGCTCTTTGAGCATTGCCAAAAAAGACCAATAAACCAAAAAGGAATAGAAAGCATGTATGTTTAGTCGGAATCATTTCGGGCGTGCTTAGTTCTTATTTCCCAGGCGCTATAATATTTTCGGCTACTCCCCAATCATAAAAACGTCCAATCCAAGAATCGGAGGGCAAGCCCTGAGTTTTCATCCCAAAACCATGACCCCCTTTGGAGTACATATGAAGTTCGGCTTTTTGATCGGCAGCCAACCATGAATTATAGAGATCAATACTTCCTTTTGCAAGCCCCAGAGGATCATCGGAAGCGCAGATAACGAGCATTAAAGGAGGATTTTCGGGTGCTTCCTGTACCGGCATGGCCGAGGTCCAGGAATATACAGGAACAATAAAATCTGGCCGGGTAGCCCCCTTGCCTTCATAGGCAACTCCCTGGGTAACAGCTCCTCCGGCAGAGAAGCCCATAAACCCGATCTTATTTTTATGAACACCTAATTCTTCTGCATGCTCGCGAACATATTGTACAGCTGTTAGTCCATCCTTTACAGAATATGGCATTACAGCACCTACCAATCTAATGAATTCGTCTAAATTATTACTGCTCGTTTCATTGAGTTCCTTTACCCCATCTTCACCGGTAGGTACCAGTCTATATTTTAGAACAAAAGCGGTAATGCCTTTTTTATTTAACCATTTAGCTACCATATTACCCTCACTTTCTATGCTTAGGGCATACAGGCCTCCTCCGGGAGCAATGACAACCGAGGTTCCGTTTGCTACAGATGCATCAGGTCTGAATACTTCTATACTTGGAGAGGAAACATTACAAACCACCTCAGTATTCCAAATCTTGGAAAAGAAAGCCTTTTCGCCTCCTTCCCATTGTACATTTTCCGGACTCTCATGTGGTAAATTAATGATCTCTTGTGCATGAATATTATAAATAAATAACAGGGACACTAGAAAGAGAAAAGGTGTTTTCATATCTGTACTAATTAAGTCCATTTTGGACGAAGCTCTAAAATAGGAAATAATCTGTTGTTTTGATGATCTTGGCGACCTCATAATTTTAAAAATAATGGTACATTTAATATTGTAAGCAGCCAATTTTACCAATGATTCGTACCAAGTATTTTGTATTTCTTCTGAATTTAGTTTTCTGCCTGTCTGTTTCAGCTCAAAATAAAGGAACCACCTACGAAGGTGACAGACCCAGCATGAAGGCCGTTAAGATAGAATCAGCACCGGAGATAGACGGGGAGGTACTGAATGATCCGCTTTGGCAGGCCATTCCACAATACAGTGATATGATTCAAACCCAACCCAATTTTGGATATCCGGCCAGTGAACGGACCGATATTCGAATAGCATATACAGATGATACCTTTTATCTCTCTGTGGTTTGCCATGATGCGCGACCTTCAGAATTAGTGGTTTCCGATGCAAGACGGGATGCGGATCTGGACAATACCGATGCTTTTATCTTTATCATAGATACTTATAAAGACGGTCAGAACGGCTTTATTTTTGGCACCAACTCACAGGGGGTGGAGTACGATGCACAGGTAGACAATGAAGGGCAAGGAAATAACAATGTAAATAGACAACAAGGGGGAACCATAGGGGGTTTTAACCTTAACTGGGATGCCAGTTGGGTAGTTCAAACCCAGGTGGGAGAATTTGGTTGGAGTGCAGAATTTGCCATTCCCCTGCGAACTATTCGTTTCCAGTCTGGCAAAGATTGGGGAATCAATTTTAGAAGAAATATTCGCAAAACAAACGAGATTGTCTACTGGGCGCCAATACCTCTGGGATTTTCTATCAACAGGTTATCCCTGGCGGGTACTTTAACAGATCTCGATCTAAGAAGTCCGGGAAATTTAAAAGTAATACCGTATGTGCTGGGCAAATTTGAAAAGGATTACGAACAAACAGATCCCAGTCTGGATTTTAGCCCGGATGCCGGGGGAGATATTAAGTATAGCATAACGCCAAGCCTTACACTCGATGTTACCTATAATACTGATTTTGCCCAGGTAGAAGTAGATGATCAACAAGTAAATCTTGATCGATTTAATCTGTTCTTTCCTGAAAAACGGGCATTTTTCTTGGAAAATGCAGGCTTGTTTTCCGTGGGAAGTCCGGGAGAAGTAGATCTTTTTTTTAGCCGAAGAATCGGAATAGGGTCCGAAGGTAATCTCGTACCTATCATTGGAGGTGCCCGACTGTCTGGAAAGCTCAACAGAACTAATGTTGGATTGTTGTCTATGTTCACAGAAGACGTCGAAGATGCGGGCATAGAAAAGAATAATTTTAGTGTGGCCAGGGTTAATCATGAATTTAAAGGGAGATCGGCATTAGGAGCTGTATTTGTCAATCGTTCTGGCTTAGAGAACAGTGATGATTTTAATCGTACTGCTGCCATAGATGGTAAATTGGGATTGGGAAACAAAGCTCGACTATCCGGATTCTATGCGCGTACCTACGACCCTAATGATACGATCAATGCTCATGCGTACAAGATGCAGGCCGATTATTTATGGAACAACCTCGAAATGAGGGTAGCTTATACAGAAGTGGGGCAGGGGTTTAATCCGGAGGTAGGCTTCTTGTTGCGATCTGCTTTCCGAAAGCCGGAGGCCTTTGTTTTATATCGCTACAGACCCAAAAAAGAGAACTCTAAGATCCTGGAATTACGACCCCATATTACATATAGAGGATATTGGAATTTTGATGGTTTTCAGGAAACAGGTTTCCTTCATTTAGATAACCACTGGGAGTTTAAAAGCGGGCTGGAGATCCATACCGGGATGAATCTCACCACGGAAGGGGTGGTCAATGCCTTTGAGATCTCTGAGGGCGTTATTGTGCCTGCGGGGACCTATGACCATACGGAAGGACAACTGGTCTTTTTTACAAATAGAAGTAAGCCACTCTCCATTAACGTACGTTCTGTGATGGGTGGTTCCTTTGGAGGTTCGCGGTATTTAAACAGTGGCACACTTAGCTACCGCCAGGGCGATAATTTTAATATTGACCTTAGTTATCAAAACAACAGATTTGAATTACCAGGAGGAAGCTTTACCGCCAATATTCTAAGAACGCAACTCTCATATGCCTTTACCCCGAGTATTTATCTTCAGGGGTTGATACAGAACAATACTGTCAATGATCTATGGGCTATTAATGTTCGCTTCAGCTGGTTGCAAAGGGCAAATACCGGACTCTTTGTAGTCTATAACCATAATTTAAGAGACGGAGATCCACTCAATAACAGCTTAATCATTAAGTATACACGGATGTTCGATCTAGTTAAATAATTCCAGATCTTGGTCCTGAAGTTCCGGATAGAGTACCTCCTCACTGATGTTCGGTACATTTCCTATATATTCCTTGCCTCGCAGTTTATGGACAGTATGCGCCAAAAGTTCTTCTTCGGGATAGGAATGAATAAGATCCTGAATAGCTTTCTCATCTAATTCTTCTTCCACCGGTATCAACCATTTATCTTCCATATTATCTGGTAAGATCAAGGGCATTCTGGGGCCTTCTAGTTTTGGATTATTATGGATCCTGGCCATCATAGGATTTCCTTCCGTGGTTACAATACTAAAGGTGTTCACATATTCATTGGTCTCAGGATCCCTCCACTTATTCCACAATCCGGCCAAGACCA